>CANGPX010000025.1 GCA_947456095.1 Acidimicrobiaceae bacterium | reverse complement strand
TGGAGTCCAAATGATCAGGCCTTCAACCAAAGTTGTGTGAAGTGGCGAAACGACACCATTTCCGCCTTGGTCAAAGCCCGGCCTCAATTGATTGTGATGGCAGAACGGACGAGTGGACTGTTCGTTCAGTCTGGCCAACTCATTGAGCAGCGTGACCTCACTGCGGCTCTTGGTCAGAGTTTTACCCAACTCGCAAAGAGCGGGGCTCGGCTTGCTCTTGTTGGCGACACTCCATCGTTCATCAATGACCCAGTTGCCTGCTTGGCCCTTCATCGGACTTCGGCGCGTTCGTGTGCCATTGATCGATCCTCGCTCCCAGTAGCCCAACAGAGCCTGACCAATGCAGAAGCCGCCGCTTCGCTCGCCCATCGAGTCACCTTCATTGACCCGCGTCCATGGGTGTGCTCAAAGACGCTGTGTCCGGCACTGCTCGGCAAGAACGTGGCCTACAGCGACCAAGACCACTTCACTGCTTCTGCAGTGAGCGAACTGAGTAGTCGATTTGGCGCCGCAATTGCACCAGCACTTCGTTAAGACTCCGCTGGTGCGGTGAGTCTGGCGCGATCTTCACCCGTGACCAGTGCATAGGGCTCGCTCCTTCGCGCTCCACTCCAGTACAGCGGGTGGGTCGTATTGAGGCCAGCTGATTTGAGCGACACTTTGGTGAGTTTTCCTGTAGCGGTCGTTGGCAGTTGGTCAGCAACGGCTACGAACATTGGCGCCCATTTGGTTCCGAGATCTGACTGGGCAAAGAGCCATGAGAAAAAGTCCTCACCGCGAAACGTTGCACCTTCGCGCAGTTCAACCGCTGCCATCACTTCTTCACCACCGCCAAAAGGAGAGGCAACGCCGTAGACGAGGACTGAGTCGAAGTCGCCATAGCGACTGAGCACGGCTTCAATGGGGCCCGCTGCCATGTTCTCTGAATCGACCCGCAGCCAGTCGCCACCGCGTCCAGCAAAGTGGAAAAAGCCAGCTTGATCTCGATAGGCGAGGTCCCCGGACCAATACCAACCCGAGCGCAATCGTTCCCCTTCAGCGTCAGGGCGTTCGTAGTAGCCCTCAAAGCGTGCGGCTCCGCTGCGGTTGACGAGTTCACCAATTGCCGCCTCGGCATTGAGCAATTTACCGTGTTCATCAAACACAGCAGGTGCACATTCAAGCAACGTTGCCGGATCAACAACGACCACATCCATCCCAGGTGGACATGGACCGAGTGCACCAACGGGCGTATCGGGCGTGGCGATGACGTTGATGCCACCTTCGGAGGATCCGTAGCCTTCAATGAGGCGAACACCAAAGCGCTCAGCAAAGGCCAAGCGGTGGGGAAGTGACGCTTCGGTGCCAAAACCCATTGCCACGTCGTGGCTTTGGTCATTCGCTGTTGGAGCGGTGGCCAAGAGATAAGCAATGGCTTTGCCGACGTAGGTGAACTTTGTCGCACCCGTGCGTTGGACGTCGCTCAGCCAACCGCTCGCCGAGAACTTCGGCACCGGGGCGATGGCCGCACCGCTCCACAGTGCCGGAGCCCACAGCGCCATGATCGCGTTGCCGTGGAACAGCGGCATCGGGCAGTAGCACTTGTCATCGCGAACAAATCCGTAGTTCGCCCCTGCAGTTGCAGCGATGGTGGCGAGGCGACCTTGGGTGCAGCGAACAGCCTTTGGTGTTCCCGTCGTGCCCGAGGTGAACAGCAACAAGAACAAGTCCTGCGCAACAACTGCTTCAGCTCGCGCATGGACGTGTGCTGCGTCGTGTTCATCAATCTCGTCGAGCAGTTCGCCGTACGCGCGGTCATCCACGCGAACAATGCGATCCTTGGCCAGTTGGAGATTGAGCCCCTCTAAGAGTTGAGCTCCGTGGTAGTCCGTGACAATGATTTGGCAATCGACACTGCGAATGTCGGCCGCGAGTTGCTCGCCTCGTCTTGTCGGATTAATGCCAACAACCGTGGCGCCAATGAGCGCGGCCCCTGAGAGCCAATCGAGGTAGTCGAGGCCATTGGGCAACAGCACCCCAATGTGTGGCGGATCTTGTTCTCTCAGCATCATGGAAGCAACCGCACCAACGCGGGTGGCTCGTGCGATGAGTTGCGCCCATGACCATCTCGTGTTGTCGACATCAATGGCGCCGAGTCCGTGGTCTTGTGTGTGCTCGAGCAGCAGTTGGGCCATGGTTTCAGCCATGGAAGCCGTCCAACATTGCCATCCGACCTCTCATGCTCGTGTCAAAAGCCATCAACGGAATGGTCGTGAGTGCCGCTCGAGTGGCAGGATAGGGAGCCATATCTTGACGGTAGTCGCCGCCGGGATGAGTTGGGGGGAAACAGATGCGGTTTAGTTACGCGGAGTCCATGGTCGATCCGACCTTTTATGCGCCGTTAGCGCAAGCAGCCGAACAGGCTGGTTATGACTCGATGGTGATTCCTGACTCAATTTGCTACCCACAAGAGTCCGAGTCGACCTATCCGTTCAATCCTGATGGAACAAGAGAGTTCTTAGAAGGCAAGCCCTTCATTGAGCCGTTCTCGCTCATTCCTGCTCTTGGCATGGTCACCTCCACCCTTCGCTTTGTCACCTTTGTCGTGAAACTGCCCATTCGACACCCTGTGCTCGTGGCCAAGTCGGCAACGTCGACTGCAGTGATGACTAAGAACCGCCTCCTGCTTGGCGTGGGCACCTCCCCTTGGCGCGAGGACTACGAAATGCTCGGCCTTCCATGGGCTCGCCGGGGCAAGCGCATGGATGAGTCAATGGACATTCTTCGCGGCCTCATGAGCGGCGAGTTCTTCTCTTATGACGGTGAGATCTACCAGGTTCCGGCCATCAAACTTGCCCCGGTGCCAACGGTGCCCGTACCGCTGCTTGTTGGCGGACATGCAACCGCAGCGCTGAAGCGAGCGGCAACGGTTGGTGATGGTTGGCTCCACGGAGGAGGCGACCCAGCGGAACTTCCAGGGTTGCTCGAAGAACTCAAACAACTGCGTGAAGAAGCAGGAACACTCGACAAGCCCTTTGAGACTCATGTGATTTCTGCTGATGCCTACAGCATTGATGGGGTGAAGCGTTTAGAAGATCTTGGCGTGACTGACGTCATTGTTGGATTCCGCTGGCCATACACCGTTGGCCCAGACCCAGAGTCGCTCCAGACCAAATTGGACGCGCTCAATCGTTTCGCTGAATCTGTCATTGCCAAGGTAAAGGAGTAATCATGGAAGTTGAAATGACCGCCCGAGAGCTTGGAGCAGCATCGCGTGCTGCAGTTGCTCGCAAAGACAAAGAAGGCTGGCTCGCCACCTTCGCTGAAGACGCACTGGTCCAAGACCCCATTGGCAAGTCACCCTTTGACTCAGAGGGCACTGGACACCGTGGACGAGCAGCGATTGGGAAGTTCTATGACGAGGTCATTGCTTCGTCAGAAAAGATCAAGTTCGACATCTTGAGTTCGAACCTTTGTGACGATGAAGTTGCTGACGTTGGCCTCATCTACACCTGGCTCGCTGGCGGCACCCACGTTGCCATTGTTCACTGCGTGTTCACCTACAAAAAGGCTCCGGGGAAGAACGAACTCGCCTCGCTTCGCGCTTACTGGGAATTTGGAGCAACGAAGTTGGTTGAAGCAAGCGAAGTCGACGAGGCGTCGATTCCGGGCTGAGCTCTTCAGGGTTGATGATTGACCAGCACAATTTTGCCGAGTTTTCCGCCGGTGGTGAAGCGCTCATAGGCATGCGCGACGTCGCTGAGCGGATAGCTCGCAACGAGTGGAACGCTCAAGTTGCCGCTGCTCAGCAGCGGAAGCAGGTCTTGGCGAACGCCACGTGCGACCGCTGCCTTCTCGCTCCGTGACCGGGCTCGCAAGGTTGCGCCAGTGAGTTGTGCTCGAGCGCCCATGAGCGCCAGCAGATTGATCTGCGCTTTGGCTCCGGCGCCAACACCAATCACGCTCACCCGAGCCCCCATGGCCAGTGCGCCAAGGGCAACTTCAAGGCTCGGTGCACCAACGAGTTCGAGCACGACGTCATAGGGACCATTGTGGCCAATGTCTTCAGGAACAATGACCTGTGCGGCTCCAAGGAGGGCAACTGCTTCATGGAGCGAAGTATCTCGAACCGAGGCAATGACGAAGGCGCCAAGACTGGCGGCAATCTGGACTGCAGCGGTGCCAACGCCACCGGCTGCGCCGGTGATGAGGACGCGATCTCCGGCTTTGAGATGTGCTTGAGTGACGAGTGCATCGTGGGCCGTTGAGAACGCTTCAGCAAATCCACCAGCCAAGACCAGGTCAACAGCATCTGGAACCACGAGCGCATGGGACTCGTCAATGAGACAATGCGTTGCTTGGGCTCCGCCAGCAACAATGCCCATGACCTTTGCGCCAATGGCAACAGAGGTGACCTCATCGCCAAGACCAATGACCGTGCCGGCAAATTCAAGGCCGGGAATATCAACCGGTGCTCCAGCGGGTGCTGGGTAGAACCCACGCCGCTGCAAGATGTCAGCGCCATTGAGTCCAGCTGCTGCCACGTCAACCAAGACTTCTGTTGGACCTGGGACCGGATTGGGCCGCTCCTCAATGACGAGGTCTCCATCGTGAATCACCACAGCGTGCATTGAGTCTCCTTTGACAAGTCGACGCTACCGGTGTTGGTGGCTGAATGTGGAGAGAGCAAGTAAGTTGGCAATATGACGATTACTTCAATTCCACTGGCTAACCTCGACGGCACTCCAGCAAGTCTCGAGCCACTCGCGGGCAAGGCAATTCTGCTCGTCAACGTTGCGTCGAAGTGTGGGCTCACGCCACAGTACGAAGGCTTGGAGCAACTGCAAAAGACCTACGGCTCGCGTGGCTTTTCCGTGCTTGGCGTGCCGTGCAATCAATTCCTCGGCCAAGAGCCCGGAACCCCTGAAGAAATTGCGACCTTCTGCTCAGCCACCTATGGCGTGACCTTCCCGCTCACCGAGAAGATTGACGTGAACGGCGAAGACCGTCACCCGCTGTTTGACGTGCTCTGCGCGGTCACCGACGCACAAGGCGATGCTGGCGATGTGCAGTGGAACTTCGAGAAGTTCCTCATCCACCCAGATGGCGTGACCGTTGAGCGCTTCCGTCCAGCTGTTGTTCCAGAAGATGCTGGTCTCGTCGCAGCGATTGAAGCTGTGCTTCCCGCCTAGTGGGGATTCATCACCTTCGAGCAGCCATCTTTGATATGGATGGACTGCTCGTTGATACCGAGCGGCTCTGGCATCAAGCTGAGTTTGAGATCCTTGGCGACCTCGGTGTTGCTTTTGACCACGATGCAGGTCGCAAGTCCAAAGGCATGCGCGTCGACGAAGTAGTCGCCATGCATCACGGTGATTCTCCTTGGCCAACACCAAGCCAAGGAGAAGTCGTTGCCCAGATCCTTGACCGGGTGGGTGACTTGGCTGAAGAGGTCGGCAACTTGCTCCCCGGAGTGCTGTCAACGTTTCAGCTCTTCGACGACTTGAAGATCCCAAAGGTCTTAGCCTCGTCAACCCCTCATGCGCTTATTCGTCGAATCTTGGCGCACTTCTGCCTCGAAGACCACTTCGAGACGATCTCATCGGCTGAAGATGAGCCCTATGGCAAGCCCAATCCAGGGGTGTTTTTGACTGCGGCAAAGTCGATTGGAGTTGCCCCAACGCAATGTGTGGTGTTCGAAGATGCGCCAGCTGGCGTCCTTGCGGCAAAAGCTGCTCGGATGAGCTGTGTTGCGGTTCCAGATGCAACCGATCTCCACCACCGGTTCATGGCAATTGCCGACTTAGTGCTTCCCTCACTTGAGCAGTTCACGCTGACCGAACTCGAACAACTGAATGCAGCTGTCGCTACGGGATTATGAAACTGGTGGTGAGCGGGAGATCGTTTGCACTCCACCCGACACTGACGGCGTAGTTCCCGCTTGGCACTGACCAAGTGCCATTGCGAATGAGTTCAAGGCTTGAAGCATCGAGGTTGAGACTGAGTTGTCTCGAGGTGCCAGGGGCCAAGATGGTCGAGCCAACGGCTTTGAGTTGCAAGGATTGTTCGCCGAGACCAGCCGGATACGTCACGTATGCCTGAAGCACGGCACGACCAGCAACAGCTCCCGTGTTCGTGACGAGGGCACTGAGCGACCAGCCACTTGGGCTGGCCTCAACACTGAGCGATTTGGCCGTGAAGGTGGTGTAGCTCAGGCCAAAGCCAAACGGGAACAGTGGCGGGCGGTGTTTGGCTCGGTAATAGTGCATGCCAAAGGGAACGCCTTGACCGTCACTGGTCACGAGCGTTTGACTGCCATCAGCTTGCACTTGGGTAATGGCGTCACCCGACAGGCTGTTGGCGTAGGTGTCGGGGAACGTAATGGGGAGATGACCCGAAGGATTAATGACGCCAGTGAGGGCATTGGCTAATGGCTTTCCGCCGATTTGTCCGACGAGCCAGGTATCAACCACCGCACTGACGAGCGGCAGCCATGGCATGGCAATGGGTCGCGCCGATTCAATCACCACCACGGTCTTTGGGTTGGCGCGAGCAACAGTTTGAATCAGTGCATCTTGGAATCCAGGGAGTCCAATGGTGTCATGGTCATAGTCCTCAGAAGAAGCAGCGGCAACAAAGACAACTGGTACCTCGACACTTCGAGCCGTTGCGGCTGCGATCCGAAGTGCGCCTTCGACATCTTGGAGGCTGAAGGTCGGTGACGTTCCGGTTGACTTCCAGGTGATATCGACTTGGTGGACCCCAGCGTCGAGCGTGATCACCCACGACGAGCGCTTGATGCCGTCTCCTCCTTGGAGATCAACCGAGCCATAGCGTTGTCCGTCGATACGAACTGTTGCACTCGAGGTGCCGTAGGTGGCGTTGAGTTCGGCCAAGAATCGGCCACGATTCATCGCAGTAAAGCTCACCGAGGTGACGGTGCTTTGACTCGGGCCAGTGCTCCCGCCAGTTGAGCGCTTGTCGAGCAGAACCGTCGGGGCATTGGAGGAAAAGGCAGGTTGCACGGTTGTTTTCTTGGCCCCAATCGCGCTCGTCAGCGCTTGAGCAAAACTCACTGGCTGCTTGACCGGAACAAAGGCCGAACCTCCAACGGTGTACGTCGGCGTAAGAGCAGCCGCGGGTCCCATGATGGCGATGGACGCTGTTTTTGGGCCAAGTGGCAGCACGCCAGTGTTCTTGAGCAGCACCATGGACTGATTGGCGACTTTCGTTGCCGTGGCAACATTTTGCGCCGCAACTTGGGTCTTCGTAGCAGAAATGGTTGGTGGATGGTCCATGAGGCCGCGCTGAAACAGTTCGGCCAGGAGCTCAGTCACCCGGGTTGCCAACAGATCACTTGACAGCGCACCCGAGGTAATTGCTGCTTTCATTCGACCGGCCTGAGAAAGTCTGAACAGCGACACCCCAGCGGTGAGGGCGGCAACAGGTTCCTTCACTGCGTTGAAGTCCGTGCGGAAAAAGCCGGTTCCGCCCCAGGAGCGATACCTCGCGATCAAGTCTTTGTCAGCGCAATTGGCCACCTTATTGACTGAGCCGTAGGCGCACATCACGCCGAGTGGATCAGTTGCTTTAACCAGTTGGCGAAAGGGGGCTTCAAATATCTCTTGGCGCGTCGTGTCATCGAGCGTGGTCGTCGCCCCGAGACGGTTTCGCTCGTGGAGATAAACCGACAAGTGCTTGACCAAAACATTCGAACCGCTGTTCACAATTGCTCTTGCCTCGGCCGTGCCGAGGAGTCCGACGAGGAAAGGGTCTTCGCCGAAGCTTTCGCCAATGCGTCCCCATGTTGGAAGGACGGCCAAGTTGAGCGAGGGTGCTTGAACCGCTGTTTGTCCCTTCACTCGAGCACCGAGAGCGAGGGCTACGCCGTAGTCAGAGGCCACCGCCGGGTTGAACGTGGCGGCAGTGGCAATTGATGCTGGCAAGGCGTAACTTCCGGAGCTGATATTGCCGTTTGGGCCATCTTCGAGCACAAATTCCGGGATGCAGTGCGCTGGCTGGTTGCCAAGAATGTTTTCTTTGTCGGGCGCATGCCCCAAGTTCAACAGGGCAATCTGTTCGTTGACCGTCATGGTGGCCACGAGCATGGTTGCTCGCTCTTGAGGAGAGAGCGCCTGGGCATCTGGTCCCATCCATGGGCAACTTGGAGGATCCGCGGCAATGGCTTTTTGAGCATCGGCCACTGAAAGAAAGGGCAACATCGAGAGCGTCAAGACCGCCATGATGGCGACGCGTTTCCTCGAGTGTTTCCTTGTCCGTGGCACCCACTTGTTCTAGCCGACTGCCAGCGCAGTTGGAAGGGGTTTGAGCGACCTAGCATTGAGCACTGTCTCGAAGTGAAGGAGAGCGTGTGTTCCGCCCGGTTCCACCAGAGGTTGATCTCGTTGCCATGGAAGAAGCAGAGCTTGCCCGTTGGCGCGAGCATGGGATTTTTCAGGCGTCCATTGACCAACGAGCAGATGCTCGTCCGTGGGTGTTCTACGAAGGACCCCCCTCCGCGAACGGTCGACCAGGCCTCCACCACGTCTGGGCACGTTCATACAAGGACCTGCTCTGCCGATTTCAAACCATGCGAGGACACCGCGTCGAGCGGCGTGCTGGCTGGGACACCCATGGACTTCCCGTCGAAGTCCAAGTGGAAAAGTCCCTTGGGATCTTGGGGAAGGACCAAATCGAAGGCACCGTTGGCATTGCTGAGTTCACTCGCCTCTGCAAAGAATCAGTGCTGCAGCACGTTGAAGAGTGGAGAAACGTCACCGAGCGCATTGGCTACTGGGTTGACTTGGATCGCGCGTACTGGACCTTTGACACTCCCTACATCGAGTCGGTGTGGTGGCAACTGAAGCAAATGTTCACCAAAGGCCTGCTCTACGAAGATCTGAAAGTCATTCCCTATTGCCCTCGATGCGGAACCGCGCTGTCAAGTCACGAACTTGGCCAGCCTGGGGTCTACACGGACGAAACTGAAGAGTCGGCGTATGTCTTGTTGCCGCTCATTGACGCAGACCGAAACATTGTTGGAGATGCCACTGCACTCGTCGTGTGGACGACAACTCCATGGACGCTGCTGTCGAATGCTGGTGCAGCCGTCAACCCGGAGGTTACCTATGCAGTCGCCAACGGACTGATTGTCGCTCAAGCGCTCGTGACCGCTGTGCTCGGCGAAGACGCAGTGGTCACAAAGACCATGCTTGGATCTGAACTCGTTGGGCTTCGCTACGAACGGCCCTTTGATGATTTGCCGGAAGTTCCTGGCGTTGATGGATGGCGCGTGGTGCCAGCTGACTATGTGACGACTGAAGATGGAACGGGAATTGTTCACCAGTCACCAGCATTTGGTGAGATTGACCGTCAAGTGGCCAAACTTCACGGACTTCCGACGTTCAACCCCGTTGGGCCAGATGGCACGTTCACCAGTGAGGTGCCGTGGCTTCAAGGCCAAGAAGTGCGTGCGGCCAACTCGGCGATCAATGACGCGTTAGCGGCCAAGGGTCGTTTGCTCAAACGCATGGACTACACCCACGCGTTGCCACACTGCTGGCGTTGTTCAACCACCCTCATCTACTGGGGAAAGCCCAGTTGGTACTTGGCCACGAGCACGCTCAAAGACACGATGCTCCAAGCCAATGAAGGTATTGATTGGCACCCCGCATCAATTCAGCACGGCCGCTTCGGTGACTGGCTGGCCAACAATGTCGACTGGGCACTCAGCCGAGACCGCTACTGGGGAACACCCCTGCCGATCTGGCGCTGTGAAGATAATCACCTGACCTGTATTGAGTCCTTGGCCGAGTTGTCGACCCTTTGTGGCAGAGACGTGACTGATATTGACCCGCATCGTCCAAGCATTGACGGCGTCACGATTCCCTGTCCGACCTGTGGGGCAACCGCTTCTCGGGTAGCTCCAGTGATTGACGTGTGGTTTGACTCGGGGGCAATGCCGCTTGCCCAAGTTGGCTACCCCCATGTTGCTGGTTCAGAAAACTCGCTGCAGTATCCAGCTGACTACATCTCTGAAGCCATTGACCAAACTCGTGGCTGGTTCTATTCACTCCTCGCCGTCAACACCTTGCTCGGTCGTGAGGCGCCATATCGCCATGTGATGTCGCTCGGCCACATCGTCGATGCCGATGGCAAGAAGATGAGCAAATCCCAGGGCAATGTCATTGACCCTTGGGAGATCTTGTCGACTCGTGGTGCTGATGCACTTCGCTGGTGGATGTTTTCGCAAGGTTCACCATGGGCATCGTCTCGTGTCAGTTTTGAGGTCATTGACAACGCGCTGCGCATGACGCTGCTCACGTGGTGGAACACCTATTCGTTCTTCATGACCTATGCCTCGCTCAATGGGTTTGACCCGAGCGACCAGCGCATCCCCGCTGAGTCAGATCGGCCAGCTCTTGATCGCTGGGCACTTTCGCGCCTTGAGGCGACAAAGGTGGCGGTGACGAGTGGCCTCGAAGGCTACGAGCCCTTGGGCGCTGCCTCTGCCATTGAGCGCCTCGTTGATGACGTGTCGAACTGGTATGTCCGTCGCTCTCGTCGCCGCTTCTGGCGAACTGAAGCAGGTGCTCCAGTTGAAGACTCGCTGTCAGCCCAAGCCACGCTGCACACGATCCTGCTTGAGCTGTCCCTCCTCATGGCTCCGTTCACCCCATTTTTGGCTGATGCGACCTACCGGGAACTGTCTGGTGCTGCCTCGACTGACTCGGTGCACTTGGCCAACTGGCCAGAACAAGCCTCTGGGCGAATCGACGAAGCACTTGAAGCGCAAATGTCGGTGACTCGTCGCCTGACCTCGCTTGGCCGGTCTTCTCGTGCTGATGCTGGCATGAAGGTCCGTCAGCCACTTGCTCGAGCACTGGTGTTTTTGGCTCCTGGTTCGGCCATGCCGCTTTTGGACGTCGTGGCCGAAGAACTGAACGTTGATGTGGTTGAACTCGCGAACGATTTAGCCGCAGTGCTTCGTTATGAAATCGTTCCAAACTTCAAGACCCTCGGGCCGAGGCTTGGTGACCGAGTGCAACTGCTTCGTGCTGCTTTTGCCGCGCTCGATGGAGCGCACGTTGCTGCTGCAGTTGAACAAGGTGAATCGTTCTCAGTGCAGCTTGGCGATGAACTTGTCGACATTGGCCCAACCGATGTTGAGCTCCGCATGAAGAGCGAAGGTGCCTACGCCGTTACTCGAGAGGGTGCAGAAGTGGTCGCACTTGATCTGACGCTCACGCCAGCATTGCGGAGCCGAGGACTTGCTCGAGACCTCATTCGCCAAATCCAAGACTTGCGCAAAGCCACTGGCTTGGAAGTGAGCGATCGGATCAAGGTGTGGTTGACCGGCGCCGACGACATTGCTGAGCATTTTGGTCTCGTTGCCGCGGAAGTGCTCGCTGAAGCGGTCATGGCAACGCCGGGCAATGGGGTTTCATCGCCCATTGACCTCGATGGTCACGTCGCCGAAGTTTGGATTGAAAAGGTAGACGACCTGACCTCTGGCTGAAAGGGCTCGGGGGCGATTCGCTCGAATGCCTCGTTCAAGTTGGGCAGCGAGAACGAGGCAACGGGGTCAATGAGTAAGCAGTCAAGGGCTTCGAGGTAGTGAGGAGTTGCTCGCTCAAGTGCATCTGCACCACCGCCCGTCACTTCAATGTGGAGCCTTCGCCGATCATGTGGACAGTGCACTCGAGTGACGAGGTTTCGCTCAATGAGGCGATCAACGAGTCGGGTCGCACCACCAGTTGTGAGCGCGAGCTCGCCTGCGAGTTCACCCATGGTGAGGCGACTGCCGGTACTTCGGAGAAGGTGAACCAAGGCCTCATAGATGGCCAAGCTGAGTCCAGTGGTGGCGATGAGGTGTTGGTCAAGTGCTTTTGAGAGGCGGCGAGTGGCGGAGAACAACTTGCCGGCTGTGATGATGCGTTCATCGCTCGCGAATTGAGCGCAACGCTCACTCGGCAACGGTGAAATGGACTCAGGCACTCAAACAACATAGTTGAATCATCAATGGTTGAGGAATCAGAGACTTGTGATAAAGTAGTTGATGAGTCAACTAACTACCAAAAAGGAACCTCATGAGTAATCTCCCAGCAGCTGGCACCTACGTCGTTGACGCAGTGCACTCGAACATTGGCTTCACCGTTCGTCACCTCGTCGCGGCCAAGGTCCGCGGTTCATTCACCGAGTACGACGGCACGATTGAAATCGGCGCCACCCCAGAAGACTCAAAGGTCTCCGCCACCGTCCAAGCAGCGTCGATCACGACCCACAATGAAATGCGTGACGGCCACCTGAAGAGCCCTGACTTCTTGGACTTGGAAAACCACCCAACGCTTACCCTCGTGTCGAAGAAGATCACGGCAAAAGGCGGTGACAAGTACACCATGACTGCTGACTTGACCCTTCGTGGCGTGACCAAGGAAATCGACTTCGACCTCACCTACAACGGAACTGGAGCCAACATGGCCGGTGGCACCGTTGTTGGTTTTGAAGCTTCTGCAACCATTGATCGTCGTGACTTCGGTGTTGCTTTTAGCGGTGCACTCGAAGACGGCTCGCTGGTCGTCGCACACCACGTGAAGCTCGAACTCGACATTGAGGCACACGCCTAAGTCGACCGCTCCATCAAGGTGAGTACTGCGGCGTGCGAATTCCGGCACGCCGCAGTTTTACGTCTAGATCCGTTCGAAGTTCCGGCGCAGTTCCCAGTCAGTGACCACCCGGTTGCTGGCCAGCCACTCTTGGCGAGCGGTGTTCACGAGGTGATGATGAACCTCTTCGCCAAAGGCTTCCCGAGCAATCTCACTCGCCTCCAAGTTCGACATGGCTTCGACGATGGTTGAGGGAATCCGCTCAACGTCGGTGGCGGTGTAGGCATTGCCGTTGTAGGCGGCGCCAAGGGGAAGTTTGTGGTCAATGCCATACAGCCCAGCAGCGATTGCCGCAGCGAGGGCTAAGTAGGGGTTGGCGTCAGCGCCAGGAACTCGATTTTCCACTCGGCGATTTGATCCATGGCCAACAATGCGGAACCCGCAGGTGCGGTTGTCCTCACCCCAAGCAATTGCCGTTGGTGCCCAACTGTCAGGAACAAAGCGGCGATACGAATTAACCGTTGGTGCCCACAGCCAAGCGAGTTGTTGTGCTGCAGCCAATTGGCCAGCCAAGAAGTGTTGGCCAATTACGGAAATTCCATCAGGGGCGGTGTCGTCGCCGAAGCATGCCTTGTTGGTGGCGAGTTCAATGAGTCCAGTGTGGAGATGACAAGAACTTCCCGCTTCATCCATTGACCATTTGGCCATAAAGGTCACCGCTCGACCTTCTTGGGCAGCAATTTCTTTGATGCCGTTCTTGAACACGGTGTGACGATCAGCGGTGGTCAAGGCGTCGCTGTAGGTTAGGTTCACTTCATGCTGGCCGCGACCTGCTTCGCCTTTGGAGCTTTCGACCGGGAGGCCCGCGGCGAGCATCTCTCGACGGATACGACCGAGCAAGAACTCATCGCGTGAAGTCTGGAGGATTTGATAGTCCTCGATGTAAGAAGCATTGGGCTTCAAGTCTTGGTAGTTCTTCTGATTGGCCTCTTCAAAGGTCTCTTGGAAGAGGTAAAACTCGAGCTCGGTGGCACAGGTGAAGCCAAGTCCTCGCTCCTTTGCCCGGTCGAGCTGGGTCTTGAGGATTGCTCGAGGCGAGACGTCGACTGGTTCACCAGCATTGGTGAACAGATCACAGAGCACCAGCGCGGTCTTTTCCTGCCAGGGAAGGAAGAACACCGCTTCAGGGTCGAGTTGGGCGGCAACATCTCCATAACCACGTTCCCAGTTGGCGAACTGGTAGCCCGGAAGGGGACTGAGATCAATGTCAGAGCCAAGGAGATAGTCGCAGCACTCGGTGCCATGAGCGGCCACCGTGTCAATGAAAAATGGTCCCGTGATGCGCTTGCCGACTGGGCGTCCGTAGAGGTCGGGGAAACAGACAATGACGGTGTCGATGCGCCCGTCACGAATTGCTTGCAAAAGCTGATCCAAATTGGCCATGGTCAACGTTGCCACACTGCACCAAGGTCGTCCAACACCGAAGTCCTACACTTTACCTATGGCAACTCCGAAACTCATTGGCCTCACCACCTATCAATTAGAGATTCCATGGGGACCGTCAAAGAAATGGGTTGCAGCAACGCCAGCGAACTACTTCGACCTCGTCGCTCGTGCTGGGGGTCGACCAATGCTGCTTCCCTCGGTTTCAGAAGACCTCGACCCTGAATTTGGCGCTGAAGAAGTCATTGGTGTTCTCGATGGCCTCGTGGTTATTGGTGGCCTTGATGTTGATCCCTCGCTATATGGCCAAGAGCCCCATGAACACTTGGGCCGCACCAGCCTGGCCAGAGATCGAGCCGAACTTGCCCTGATCAATGCAGCCCTCGCTGCTGACCTGCCGATTTTGGCGATTTGCCGAGGCCATCAGTTGCTCAATGTCGCGCTTGGGGGAACGTTGCATCAACACGTTCCCGATCTTGTTGGCCATGGTGAGCACCAACCGGGATTTGGTTGCTACGCACAGCGCGAAGTGCAGATCACTCCGGGCACGAAGACCGCTTCAGTGTTTGGTGAACACCCAACGGTGAGTTGCAGTCACCACCAAGTGGTTGACCGTTTAGGCCAAGGCCTTGTTAGCGTTGGCTACTCGGTTGAACAAGACGCAGTCGCCCCGGTCATTGAAGCCATGGAGCGCCCGGGAAGCCGTTTTTGTCTTTCGGTGCAGTGGCACCCAGAAGACAGTGAGGATCTTCGCCCCTTTGCCGCGTTGGTTGGGGCTTGAGCAGCCCGCAAGCACAACTCAGCGCTAGCCTTGGCCCATGGCCCCATCACAAGGACGCAAGAAGCAGCTTGGTTTTCTCGGTGCACTCGTCGCGATTATCAGCGTGACGTGGTACGCCCTTCGGCCTCGAACAAAGGGCGAGTAAGTCAGCTCGAAAGCAGTTGAGGTAAGACCTCGGCGAGATCGCCGCTGATGAGCACGTCGGCGAGGTCGTCCATACTCGTCGCACCCTTGTTGCAGATGATGAGTTTCGCCCCGTTGTCTTTGGCCAGTGGCACAATGGAGGCAACCGGGTACACCCCAAGCGTTGAGCCGAGACACAACAACACGTCACATGACCGAGCAATGGCTGCGGCTCGTGGCATTGACAAGGGGTGAAGTTGTTGTCCGAATGAAATAGTTGCTGACTTCAAGAGTCCTGCGCAGGCAACTTCGCCTTCAGTGCACCGTGGGTCGAGATCCCCGCCTTTCAGTCGCTGTAGCACGAGGTCAATGGGTTGTTCGTGACCACACCTGAGACACATTGAGCGATGGGCACTGCCATGGACTTCAACCACCAAGTCTCCATCTGAGCCCGCTGCTTGGTGGAGGCCGTCGATGTTCTGGGTGACAATGCCAACAAGTCGGCCCGAACGCTCAAGTTCAACGAGTGCAACATGTCCGGCATTTGGTGTGGCAGCCCACATGGGGGAGTGCAGCCGGTTCTGCCATGCAAGTTGGCGAACTGCGTCGTCAGTGACGTAGGTCTCAAGATCAGTCATGGCTTCTGCACCAGGGTTCTTTGTCCACAGACCCTGTGGTCCCCGAAAATCAGGAATGCCCGATGCGGTTGACAGACCAGCTCCCGAGAGCACGGCAATGCGCTGCGCGGTGGTGACAATGTCTTTTGCTTGATCGAGTGGGTCCACCTCATCAGTTTGTCTGATTTGCCGCCACCATGGTCGCTAATCTTGAAAGGTGCCGAACACCTCTCACGTTGAACTGCTGACGGCAAAAGATGCAGAGCAGCGCATGCGACGAGCTGCAGCAGGGCTTTTTCGCGCTGGGCTCACCGAAGGTGACCTTGTGGCGTTCTGTCTTTCTGGTTCAGCTGATTTACTCTGCGCCATTGTTGGCGCCGCTCGGTCACGACTCCTCCCAGCGGTGCTCAACCCGGGCCTGACCTCACTTGAGCAAGAGGCAGCTCTCGCACAGCTCGGCGCGCGCCTCGTCATCTCTTCTGAGGCTCAACTGCAGTCGCTCTTTGGCGACACTGAGCGAGAACTTGCCCCTTATCCACTGACGAAGCCCATGCATTTCACTTCTGGCACCACTGGGGTGGCCAAGGCGGTAACGACCGGGTTCTTTGACGAACACACCGCGAAACTCGTAGTTGATGATGAGCAAGCAGTTTGGGGTTTTGAGCCAGGTGACCGACTCCTCATGTGTTCACCCGTGCACCACACCGTCGGCATTCGTCTTCCGATAGTTGCGCTCTGTCAAGGAGCAGATGTCTTGTTGTCAAAGTCCTTTGCTGCAAGCGAAGCCCTTGGCGCGCTGCGCAGTCTTCGACCAACCACTGCATTCATGGTGCCAACCCATCTGCAGCGACTCCTCGCCTTAAGTGAACTTGGTAAGGAAGAGAAATTCACCTCGCTGCGTTTTCTCATCCATGCCGGATCGTCCTGTCCGCCAGCACTGAAATATGCCGCCATGGCTCGAGTGGGCGGCCAGGGCATTGTTGAGTTCTATGGCGCAACCGAGACGCAGTTCACCTTTTGCACAGAGCAAGAGTGGTTGGAGCACCCAGGAACAGTCGGCAAAGCCCGAGAGGGTCGAACGCTTTGCATAGAGGCCATTGACGGCCAAGTGGGAACCATTTGGTGTGACGTCCCCGACTTTGCCCGTTTCCAGTATTTCGGCAACGAAGCAGCAACAGCCGAGGCTTGGCGAGGCAACGCCTGCACCGTTGGCGATCTTGGAGAACTTGATGACGATGGATTTCTCTATCTCACCGGAAGGCGCCACGATCTCATCATCACCGGTGGCGTCAATGTCTACCCTGCCGAAATCGAAGCGGCGTTGACGGGCACGCCTGGAGTTCGTGAACTCTGTGTTTTCTCGGTCGATGACGAAACATGGGGTCAAAAGGTTTGCTGCGCGGTTGTTGGAGACAGCGGTGCGGTTGCGAAACTTCGTGAACGCGCGTTTCAAGTTCTCGCTCCGTTCAAGCGACCAAAGGAGTACTTCGAATTGCCCGAACTCCCGATGACGGCAACGGGGAAAGTCTTGCGGCGAGCACTTCCTGAACTCGTTGGCTCTTCTCGCTAGCAATACTCTGCTCGCTGCTCGCTGCTCGCTGCTCGCTGCTCTCTGCTTCTGCTTTCCGCCCACCTGGGCAAGTCAATGCTGCTCGATCGAGTTCCCGGGCCGAACAACAATTGGTTCTTGGGCTTGAACCGTCAACCCCATGGCGACAAGAGCTTCTCGAAACTCCTTGAACGGCGTGTTGAACGCTCCCGCTGTTTCAGCGGAGTGGATTCGCCGAGTGCATCTCCTCAAACTCGGGAACCTTTCCTCGGTGGCATTGTCTTTGACCACCTGGACTGCTATTTTCTGTAGCAGTCGATTTGCAGAGTTCGCTGCATTGGTCACAAGGGAGCAGCAATGGACCGCAATCGAAACGATCTCGAACGTTGGTCGACCGCTCGATCGTTGCTGAGCCGCATTCAACGAACCTCATTGCTCGCTACGGCCGCGTTGCTCTGTGTTGCTGTCCTGCCCAGTGTGATCAGTGTCGCAAACGCCTCTGCCACCAGTTCTTCAGGCCTTGTCTGGCAGGACACTGAAGCCGCAGGTTTGCTCAATCTGGGAGCAAGCGCCCAGATCGCCTCATCCTCATGTACCTCTGCCACCTTCTGCGTCGCCGGTGGCTACTACGCTTCCACTGCCAGTCCCAGTATCCATCAGGCCTTCGTCTCGACCTACAAGGGCAGCTCCTGGACCGACGCGACAATCGCAGGTGCGCTGAATCAAGGAGGCTTGGCTTCAGTCAACTCAGTGTCGTGCACTTTGGCCACCTTCTGCGTCGCCGGTGGCTACTACGCCGATGGCACAAGCGCTACCCAAGCCTTCGTGTCGACCTACAACGGCACCTCTTGGACAGACACAGAAGTCGCGGGTGCGCTGAATCAAGCAAATGCTTCAGTCAACTCAGTGTCGTGCACTTCAGCGAGTTTCTGCGTAGCCGGTGGCTACTTCCAAGATTCGAGCGGTCGACAGGCCTTCGTCTCGACCTACAACGGCACCTCATGGACAGATGCTCAAATCGCGGGTGCGCTGAACAAACTTTATGGTTACGCCGGAGTCGACTCAGTGTCGTGCACTTCGGCGAGTTTTTGCGTCGCTGGTGGCTACTACGTTGGCAACTCTGGGGCTACCCAAGCCTTCGTGTCGACCTACAACGGCACCGTATGGACAGATACGACAATCGCAGATGCGCTGAATCAAGGAGGCGTGGCTTCAGTCAACTCAGTGTCGTGCACTTCGGCCACCTTCTGCGTCGCTGGTGGCTACTTCTACAATGGCAGCGGGCTAGCTCAAGCCTTCGTCTCGACCTACAACGGCACCGTATGGACAGATACGACAATCGCAGGTGCGCTGAATCAAGGAGGCGTTGCTTCAGTCGCCTCAGTGTCGTGCACTTCGGCGAGTTTTTGCGTCGCTGGTGGCTACTTCAACGATGGCAGTAGTCAACAGGCTTTGGTCTCGACCTACAACGGCAGTTCTTGGGCAGATACGAAAATTGCCGGCGCACTAAACCTCGGCATCGCTGTTTCGGTGAGATCAGTGTCGTGCACTTCGGCGAGTTTTTGCGTCGCCGGTGGCTACTACACCGATGGCAATGGCGTCACGCAGGCCTTCGTGTCTCCCTATGACGGCAACTCTTGGACAGACACAGAAGTCGCGGCTGCACTGAATCAAGCAAGCGCTTCAGTCAACTCAGTGTCATGCGCCTCGGCCACCTTCTGCGTCGCTGGTGGCTACTTCAACGACTCCCAACAGGCCTTCGTCTCGATCGGTGTCGGCACATTGATTTCTAATCTGCCAGGGTCAGCCACCTATGGAGGATCGTTTACCCCAACGATCACAACCAGTGGTGATGGCACCACGTCAGTCACGAGTTCGACGACCAGCGTCTGCACGGTCACTGCTGGCATCGTCAACTACATCGGCGTCGGCACCTGTACCTTGATCGCCCATGTGAGTGCTGGTGTGTCGTACGCAGCCGCTGATGGCTCGGCGCAGTCCTTCACCATTGCCGCGGCCACCCCTACGACGCCGTCCATCACGAACGTGCCTTTTCGCTTGTCGTTCTTCGCCGGCAACGGATACGCTGGCACCGCAACCGAAGGGACTGCCACAAGTTCGCTGTTGAATGGCCCCAACGGAGTCGCCGTTGATGCTTCCGGCAATGTCTATATCGCAGACTCCGGCAATAACAGAATCGAAAAGGTCACCCCACAAGGCAGGCTGTCGTTCTTCGCCGGCACCGGAACTGCCGGCGCTCCAACTGCCGGCACAGCGACTAGCTCGAATCTGAACTTCCCCCGCGGCGTCGTCGTTGACTCCTTCGGCAACGTCTTCATCGCCGATTACTTTAATTACAGGGTCGAAAAGGTCACCCCACAAGGCACGCTGTCGTTCTTCGCCGGCACCGGAACCTCTGGAACCCCAACTGCCGGCCCTGCCACTAGTTCGAAACTGATTCCCTCCGGCGTGGCCGTTGACTCCTTCGGCAATGTCTACATCGCAGACTCCGGCAATAACAGAATCGATAAGGTCACCCCATCAGGCACGCTGTCGATCATCGCCGGCACCGGAACCGCTGGCGCTCCAACTGCCGGCCCTGCCACCAGCTCGAATCTAAAAGGCCCCCGCGGCGTCGCCGTTGACTCCTTCGGCAACGTCTTCATCGCCGATTTCAACAATCAGAGAATCGAAAAGGTCACCCCACAAGGCACGCTGTCGTTCTTCGCCGGCACCGGAGTACTAGGCGCTCCAACCGAAGGAACGGCCACAAGTTCGAATCTGGACCGCCCCTCCGGCGTCGCCGTTGACTCCTTCGGCAATGTCTACATCGCCGATTACGGCAACATGAGGGTAGAAAAAGTTTCCCCATCGGGCGGCTACGGGGGATCGTTCACCCCAACGGTATTGACCACCGGTGACGGCACGACATCAGTCACCAGTTCCACCACGAGCGTCTGCACGGTCACTTCTGGTGTCGTCAACTACATCGGCGTTGGTACCTGCACGCTTGTTGCTCACGTCGCAGCTGGCACGAACTACGTAGCCGCTGATGGCTCGGCGCAGTCCTTCACGATTGTTCCTGGCACCCCAAGCTCACCAATTATCTCGAACTATCAGGGCTCGGGCCTCACTGGGGGATCCTTTACCCCAATCATCACAACGAACAGCGATGGAGCGACGTCTGTTACTTCGGCCACGACGAGCGTTTGCACGGTCACTAGTGGCACGGTCAATTTCATTGGTGTTGGAAATTGTTCGCTTCTTCCCCACGTCGCAGCTGGCACGAACTACGCCGCAGCAGACGGGGTGCTCAACACCATCAATATTTCTGCTCCCGCCCCTATTGCCCCAACCACTCCACAGGTCTCCAACCTTCCCGGTTCAGCCATCTATGGGGGATCATTCACCCCAACAGTGTCAACCAACGGTGATGGCGTGAAGTCAGTGACCAGTTCCACAATCAGTGTTTGTACGATTACCTCTGGCACGGTCAACTACATCGGCGTCGGCACCTGCACCCTCGTGGCTCACGTTGCCCAAGGCGCTACCTACTCGGCCGCTGATGGCTCCAACCAAAGCTTCACGGTCTCAAGAGCAGCCTCGTCAACGCCAAGCATCACGAACCTCCCAGGTTCAGGCACTTTCAACGGTTCCTTCACCCCAGTGGTCTCGAGCACCGGTGACGGCGCCAAGTCAGTCACCAGTTCCACAACCAGTGTTTGCACGGTCACTTCTGGAACCGTCAACTACATCGGCGTCGGCACCTGCACCTTGGTGGCTCACGTTGGACAAGGCTCGAATTACTCGGCCGCTGATGGCTCCAACCAAAGCTTCACGGTCAGCCGTGCTGCCTCGTCAACTCCATCAATCACCAACCTCCCAGGTTCAGGAATCTTTGGTGACTCCTTCACCCCAGTGGTCTCGACCACCGGTGACGGATCAACCTCAGTGACTTCATCAACCACCAGCGTCTGCACCGTCACTTCTGGAACCGTCAACTACATCGGCGTTGGCACTTGCACCTTGGTGGCTCACGTTGCACAAGGCACGAACTACTCCTCGGCTGATGGCTCCAACCAAAGCTTCACGATTTCAAGAGCAGCCTCGTCAACGCCAAGCATCACGAACCTCCCAGGTTCAGTCACCTTCAACGACTCCTTCACCCCAGTGGTCTCGACCACCGGTGACGGATCAACCTCGGTGACCTCGTCGACCACGAGCGTCTGCACCGTGACTTCTGGCGTCGTCAACTACATCGGCGTTGGCACTTGCACCTTGGTGGCTCACGTTGGACAAGGCACGAACTACTCCTCGGCTGATGGCTCCAACCAAAGCTTCACGATTTCAAGAGCAGCCTCGTCAACGCCAAGCATCACAAACCTCCCGGGTTCAGTCACCTTCAACGACTCCTTCACCCCAGTGGTCTCGACCACTGGTGACGGATCAACCTCAGTG
>CANGPX010000024.1 GCA_947456095.1 Acidimicrobiaceae bacterium | reverse complement strand
GCCGAAGACTCGTGGGCGAAAAAAGACAACGACGGACGTCGCTTCGCCAACGGAAACTCAAAACCTGCCGAGCGTGCCAAAGGCTCCAGCCAAGAAGCGGGTCGCCCGGAGAGCAACCGCCACCGTGGTGGAGGTTGCGCCAGATGCAGGCCTCATTGTTCCGGCGAAGAAGCGTGGGGTGAAGAAGGCCTCACCAAAAGCGCAAGCAGCAACTGAGGAGTTACCGCAACCAAAGGTGGCAAAACCATCATCGGGAAAAGATCCAGTACCGATCAATGAGGCCATGGGTTTTTTGACCTTTGTGAGCGCCCATCCGGTCGACTCCATCATCTCGGGGACTGTCACGAGTTTCACCTCGCACGGAGCCATGGTGACCGTTGTTCTTGAAGGCGAAACCCCGGTGCTGTGTTACGCCCCAACGAAGCACTTGAGCCAACCTGCTCCAAAAAGTGCTCGTGAAGTCTTAACCCTCGGACAGACCTCGCTGTTCAAGGTGCTCAGTCTTGATGTTCGCCGTCGAGTTGCTGAAATCACCCTTGACTCTTGAGTTTTTTGTGAGTGAGTTTTTCTGTGACTGAAGTGGTCACCACGAGAGCGATCTTTGCGGTGCCCATGGCTCGGCGCTACCTGCTTGGGTCCTGTCTCAGTTGGCTGGGCAATGGACTCGTCCTTGGACTCTTTGTCATCTATCTGCACTCCGTCCGTGACCTCTCCTACACTGAAGCTGGTTTCGTCTTAAGCATCCAAGCCGTGTTCAGTTTGGGGTTTGGATTTTTGAGTGGGCACCTCATTGACCGCTTTGGACCAAAGCCAGTGTTGCTCGTTGGCATTGTTGCCACCAGCGGAGCAACGATTTGGCTTGGTCACGTTGGCTCGTTTCTAGCTGCGACCACTGCAGCGGTTGGGCTGGCGTTCGGGGGAGCGCTGACGTGGCCTTCAGGGTCCACCATCTTGGCCAGATTTGTCCCCGACAGCCACCGCCAACAACTCTTTGGTCTGAACTTCTTATTTCTCAACTTGGGTCTCGGTCTTGGCACGTTGCTTGGCGCCTCGGTGGTGTCGGTCGCTCAGCCGTCAACCTTTCAGCTGCTGTATCTCATTGACGGACTCTCGTTCTTGATCTTCTTTGTGGTCGTTTTGACCTTGAAGGTGCCCGTTGAGCGAGACCATCGAAGCGAACAAGAAAAAGCGGATCAGCCGGGTTCTTATCGAGAAGTCTTTGCCGAGCGAAGAATCAGGCGACTGTTGCTTGCACTGTTGTTGCTGTTTACGGCGAGCTATGGATCACTTGAGGCAGGCTTTTCTGCCTTTGTTCAAGGCGTTGGTCATCAACCAGTTCGCGCCATTGGCCCCATCTTCGCCTTCAACACCTTCGCCATTGTCCTCGGACAGCTCTTTGTTCTGAAGCGCATGCAGGGCAAACGGAGAACCAACCTCATGCAAGTCGTCGCCATGTTGTGGGGCCTTTGCTGGCTGCTTGTCGCCCTTGGACCAATGCTGTCGAAGTCACTTGGCTTTGCCTGCTTTGTTGCTGGGTCTGTGGTGTTCGCCGTTGGCGAGACGATTTGGTCGCCCATTGTTCCGTCAATCATGAATGCGGTCGCCCCGGCACATCTCCGCGGCCGATTTAACGCCCTTGGCACCATGTTGTTCGGCAGTGCGGCCTTGCTCGCCCCGCTCATTGCTGGGCCAGTGCTCGATTCATCGTTTGCACCCATTTGGCCGCTGTTGTTGCTCGTGCTGCTCGGCGCTGGAGCCTGGCTGATTCGCGGGGTTCGCGATCAGCTCACGAACGAAGAAGATGGTGTTAGCTCGCCCGAGGCGGTGAAGGAGTGATGGACCGGCGGATTGCTTGGAGGCGCTCGAGGCGAGAAGTTTTCTCGAGCGGTGCGTCTTCAGTTGCGCGCTGAGCTAGGTGCTGTTCAATGGGCTGCAACCATCGAGAGGGCCCTCGTCGTCTCGTTTCGCTCCCGAGGCGAGAGGATCGTTCAGCCCAACTGAGGTGCAAATCATCGGTTGCTCTGGTGAGCGCGACGTAAAAGAGCCGTTGTTCTTCCGCTAATGCTTCATGAGTACGCGCCATTTTGTAAGGGACCAAACCGTCGGCTACACCAATGACATAGACGGTTTTCCACTCAAGGCCCTTTGACCGGTGAAAGGTTGACAGGGTTACTCGATCGAGATCTTCACTACCTTCGTCAACGGCCATGACCTTGACGTGGCTTCGAAGGTCGCTCGCAGGAGCGAGATCAGCACCAGCAAATTTGTAGGGGACCGCGGCTGCGTCAAGTGCGTTGGCGAGAACCTGCAGTTGTGCATTGGTTCTGGCCAAAATGGCAACGCCTGAAAGCGCTTCGGCGGGAAATTCATTCCGCCACAGCTGCAGGGCAATGGCTTGCGCCTCGTCGTCATCTGTGGGGTAGCGGGTCACCGTCGGCGCACTGCCCCGATCTGCTGCTTCGCTCACGAGGCCCGCTGCGCCAAGCGCGGCATTGGCGGTATCGACAATGTGTCGAGAAGAGCGCTTATTCGAGCGCAGGTAAATCGTTTGGGCCTTTGGAAACCTGTTGGTCAAGTCAGCCATGAGCGAAGCATCTGAGCCATTCCAGCCATAGATCGACTGGTTGGGATCACCAACGAAGGTGAGGTCCGGATCGTTTCCGCAAATGGCGAGAATGAGCGCTAATTGCGCTGGATTCAAATCTTGGGTTTCATCAAGGGCAACATGATGAAACCGCCAGGCAACTGCCGCGCTGAATTGTTCATTCGTTGCCAGGAGTGTCGTTGCATGGCCTAAGAGATCGTCCAAGTCGAGACGTCCTTGCTGGCGCTTCAAGGTCTCATAGGTGGAAAAGACTTGAGCGAGTTGGCCACGAGCCATCGGGGCTTGACGACCACTCGTTTGAGCGACGGCCTCGTAACTTGCTGGGTCAAGCAGGCGAGCTTTTGCCCAGCCAATCTCGGTTTCAATTGCAGCAGCGCTCACTCCTGAAACACCGTTTGATTGGAGCGCTTGAGCAATGACGCGACTTCGGTCAATGAGGAGTTCAACTGGCGGTCGACTCAGTGCGCTTCGCTGGTCGTTCAACAGCCGCAGCGCGACGGAGTGAATGGTTCCACACGTGAGGTCTCTTACCCCAAGGCGAAAAAGCCGGTGACGAAGTTCATCGGCAGCTTTTCGAGAGAAGGTAGCGACGAGCGTCTTGCTTGGATCAAGGCTTCCCTCACTGGCTCGATACGCCGTTCGAAGGGTTAAGACTCTCGTCTTGCCTGATCCAGCGCTGGCCACAATCGCGAGTTGACGCGACGGGGACTGAATGGCTTCGAGTTGCGCTGTGGTCGAGAGGGCAATTGCCTTCTCGAGCGCAGTTTGAGACGAATCAGCCATGGCCGCAACCTAGCCGGTGGGTCACATTGACCCGTTGAAGAACCATTGGTTCTCTAGGATGCGTGCGTGTCCTGTCCGAAAAACGTCGCACCTTCGCTGGCACGTTCATGCTGAGCGCACTGCCAGGAGGAATCTTCGGCGAGCAGCACGGTCACGGCAAGGTGGAGGTGCTGGCGCTGCATGGTTGGGGTCGAAGCGCAAAGGACTTTGACCGGGTCTTTGCCCGCCCACAGTTTGAGCATCGCACTGCCGTGGCGGTTGATTTACCGGGTTTTGGAACAACGCCGTTGCCGGACTTCGCTTTTTCGACTCGAGACTACGCAGATGCGCTCACCGCGTTGCTTGAGTCATTTGCCGCTCCGGTCATCATTGTTGGCCACTCACGCGGTGGGGCAATTGCTGCCTGTTTGGCGGCAAGACGACCAGATCTGGTCAAGGGACTGGTGTTGACCGGTGCACCACTGCTACACGGTGCTGGTCAGAAGAAATCGCCTGCTCGCTATCGCCTCCTTCGACGGCTGGTCACGTGGCATCTTTTGTCGCAGCAGCGATTAGAGCGTGCGCGCAATCGCTACGGGTCGACGGATTACAAAAATGCCTCGGGACTCTTGAGAGAAATCCTCGTCAAGGTGGTCAACGAGTCGTTCGAAGAAGAACTTCGCAGTATTTCTTGCCCTGTAGAGCTCGTGTGGGGAGAAGTTGACACTGCCGTGTCAGTAGCAGTTGCCCAAAGAGCAACAGCACTGCTCAAAAATGCAAAGTTGACAGTGTTGAGCGGTATTGACCACCAGACCCCTCGGCATGCACCTGAGGCGCTGGCTGAAGCAGTGGAGCGACTCTCATGAATTTCATCCTTGGCGTACTCGCCATTGCTCTTGGCGCGGCTGGCTATGGCGCCCAAGTCCTCCGGTGGCTCCGGGTGGCTCAGCGCGAGCACTACCTCCCTGACGTTGCCATTGCGTTTCGGTTTCGCTGGACACGTTCTCAGCCCATCAATGTTGCGGCTGAGGTGGCAAGTGTTGTTCTCGTTGTCGCTGCATACGTTCTTCACCGCCACCATGTGGCGCTTTCTTTCATTGCGATCATGGGAGTCGGGATTCTGGGTCTGGTTGAGCCTCGCGGACTGTCGATCAAGGGGCGCACGTCGAAGTTGGCTCTGACCACGCGGATGAAGCGACTGTGTGCGGTGACGCTTGGATGTTCCTTGATCCTCATCGTGATCTTCGGCCTCATGGTGAGCATCCCTGTTGCCCTTGGGGTTGCCATTGTTTCTTCAGCAGGAGCGGTTGACTTCGCCCTTCGGATCCTTGAGCCACTTGAACGCAAAAGTATGCAGCGCTTTGTTGACCAAGCAGCCACAACACTCAAGCAAGTGAGCCCCGTCGTTGTTGCCATTACGGGAAGCTACGGCAAGACCTCAACGAAGTTGCACCTGACGCAGCTCATCGCTGGAGCGCGAACAGTTGTTGCCACGCCAGCGAGTTTTAATAACCGCGGTGGACTGGCGCGATCGATCAACGAACACTTAAGCCACGGCACAGAAGTCTTCATTGCCGAAATGGGCACCTACGGCCCTGGTGAAATTGCCGACCTGTGTGCTTGGATCCCACCAGAACTCGCGATTCTGACTGCCATTGGACCAGTGCACTTGGAGCGTTTTGGCTCCCTTGACGTCACGCTCAAGGCCAAAGCGGAAATCACCGTTTCGGCGAACACGGTTGTGGTGAACATTGACGACCCGTATCTCGCCAGTTTGGTGCCCGGACTTGTTGGGCAAGGAAAGACCGTTATTCGTTGCAGTGTCAAGGATCGAGATGCCGAGGTTGCTCTTGAGATTGGAAGCACAGGAGTAGCTGAGGTCTTTCACGGCGGCGTGGCTGTTGGCTCACTTGGGGTCTTGGCCGCTGGGGTGCAGCCCATCAATGTGGCGCTGGCCTTTGGTGCAGGTCAAGCGCTCGGGATTGATGGCCAACAGCTTGTTCAGCGAGCACCACTGCTTGGCGCTGCGGCCAATCGCTCGACCTTAGCGACAGCAGAAAGTGGCGTCATGGTGATTGACGACACCTTTAATTCCAATCCCACTGGCGCCACGGCTGCCCTGGCAACTCTTCGCGGGCTTGAGGCCAACCAACGTTTCGTGGTGACTCCCGGGATGATTGAACTTGGATCGCTGCAGCAGGAAGCCAACATGGAGTTTGCTCGACAAGCAGGCGAGGTCTCGGACTTCGTCGTCATCGTCGGGAGGACCAACCGCAAAGCTTTGCTCAAAGGCCTCGAAGGCACCTCATGTCTGGTCACGTGCGTTGACACCCGGCAAGACGCTGTTGCCTTCGTGCGCACGAGGGCGAGTGCCCGAGATGCCGTCCTCTACGAGAACGACCTTCCCGACCACTACCCTTGACCTCGAATGCCCAGTTCGGGCACACGACAAAGGAGGGCTCAGTGGGCGACATTGCAGTGATCTTCGGAGGCCCATCACCTGAGCACGACGTCAGTATTTTGACCGGGCTGCAAGCGGTGCGAGAACTCGCTCGGAGCAACTCCGTTGTTGCCATCTACTGGACGAAGAATGGTTCTTTCGTCGAAGTCGATGCGACGCTCGAAGCAAGTGCTTTTGCTGATGGAGTGCCAAAGGGCTCCTCGCCGCTCGAGTTGCGCATTGGCATTGGCTTTGTGGCCGAGGGAAAGCGTCTCTCAAAGGACCGTGTTGTTGACCTCGACGCAGCAATTCTGTGCACCCATGGAGGACCCGGTGAAGACGGCACCTTGCAAGGTGCACTTGATTTGGCTGGGATCTCCTATGGCGGACCATCGGTTGCTGGCGCAGCAATTGGCATGGACAAATTGGCGTTCTCGTCGGTCCTCGCTGATCACGGTATTGCCGTGTTACCTCGCCGGGCGTTGACCGAAGAGTTGAGCAGCGTCGATTTTGATGGCCCCTATATTGTCAAGCCCCGCTTTGGTGGATCCTCCATTGGCATTGACGTTGTTGCTGATTTCGCCACGGCCAAAGCCCGCCTCAGTTCCAATGTGCACCTGCGCAGTGGGGCCGTGATTGAGCCCTTCCGGGCTGATCTCGCAGACCTCCAAATTGCGGTCCGCACCTACCCAAGTTTGCAACTGTCAGCTATTGAACGGCCCATCAAGACCTCTCAAGCCTCAGAGATCCTTGACTACCGCGACAAGTACGTCGGTGGCGAAGGAATGGCGTCGGCACCTCGTGAACTGCCTGCGACGCTGAGTCCTGAGCGCACGGCGCAAGTCCACGAAGCTGCTCGGGCTGTTGCGAGTTTGGCCTCGATTCGAGGAGTTGCTCGCATTGACTTCATGGAAGGCGAAGCAGGCTGCTTTGTCAACGAAGTGAACACCATTCCTGGTTCGCTGGCGCGGTATTTGTTTATTGAGCCACCGGTGAGCTTTGGGCAACTGTTAGGCGACCTTGTCGCCGAAGCCATTGAACGCCCAACGCATCGCTACAGCTCGGCAGGTGCAGACGGCCTCGTGCTTCGAGGAGCCGCTTCGATTGCCGCCAAGTTGGCTTAACTCGTCAACGTTCCTGAGCACAGGCCATGGAGTCGCCAAAAGTGCGCTTCGGTCATGGCTGACGGCGAAAGGCCGGGCTCAAGTTCCTCGAGGCGCCTCAGATGCCCGTTCCATTCCTGTTGGAGTTGATCCACATCGTTTGATGCCGCGGCAAGTGACATTGCCGCTCGAGCCAGAGTTTCAGAGTAGGGATTGACGAGCGTTGCCTTGTCGATCAACATCCGTGCGAGGGCGACGTGCCCTTGCGCAATTGCATGGTCCATCACGCTTTCGACACCATGGCTCAGTGCTCGAGCCAAAACCCGGTCGAGGCCTTCACGGAAAAACCAGTCGAATCCAAGGACGCAACTTGCCAAGGGCTTCCCCTCAATCAGTTCAGCTGCGGCCCGAACGAGTGCCAAGGCGGAATCACCTTGCGCCACTTTTGCTGCGTCTAAGTAGTGCAATGCCTGTTCATAGTCAGATGACACAGAAGGGTGAAGGCCGTAGCAGCCTGACCGGGTGGCTGGCGGAAGATGAAGATCTCCTTCACCATTGACACCGAGCGAACGCCTGAGGGCTGAAACCGTATTTGACAGGCTCTTGGTCGAACCATCGCTCTCGCTGTCGCCAAGCAACTCGGTGCGCAGTTGACCACCAGTGACAAGGTGGCTCCGATGGAGACTGAGAAACGCTGCTAACTCCACCGCGCGCCGGGCTCGCTTTTTGTCGAGATCATTGGCCAAACCCTCAATGCGAGGCATTGGGGTCAAGAGTCGAACAACGGGAGAAGAGGGGAGTTGGTCACCCTCGGCAAGGTCTTGCTCAATCCCACACAGTGGAGCAACTTCGTTGGCGAATGCATCGGTCACGAACAGGGTGGAAAGTGTCGCTCCCGTGCCAAGTTGTGTTTCTTGCTCAAAGACGTTGACCACGAGGTCACCGCCAAGTTGTTCGGTCACAATGACGCTTTGCGCAGCGACCTGTGGCTCAAGGTCTTCGACGTTGCCGAAGTACAAGAGTGAGCGTGGATCTTGGAGCGCCACATGATCTGCAGCGAACGTCGCCGAAGTGGTGGCAACGCTTCCAAGTTCGTCGCCCCACGTTGATGCCAAGAGGCGCTGCAGGGCAACGAGACCTTGGCGATGTGGGCCAGCAACGGTGACCGTGGTCCCGCGTTCAACCACCGCTACTTGGGTGTCACGGTCAAGCAAGCCAAGCACGAGCGCGACCTTTCCAGGGAGTTGGGCCTCCTCGGGCAAGGCCTCTTCACCGATTGTGGCGCTTCTCAGTGGATGAATGCGCCCCGTTGCCTCGAGCTGAGCAATGACGGCGTGAACGAGTCCACCTCTGACTGCGAGATCACCCAGTCTCAAGGCTGCATCGACCTCGCAGCTGTGTGGTGTGTCAGTGCCTTCATCATCGACCAGCGTTCGTCGACGGCGAGTGGCAACGGCACCGGCCAACAGGCCAAGTCCAAGGGCACCAACACTTTGCAAGAGGTCATCATCGTTGGCCGGTGCCGCCACTGCGGCCACTGCAGTGCGTGAGGCTTGATCAACAGGTGGTGTGGCTGAGGACCCATGATGAGCAAGGGCGCGCTCGGTCGTCTTTCGAGTGGCTGGATGGCTGCTCGTGCTCGGAGTGGTTGTTGCTGCATGAGGAAGCGAACTCGAAGGTGTTGGCTGGGTAACACGAGATGGTGCTGATGGTGTCAAGTGGGGAAGGACAAGCACCCAGCCGGTTCGGATGATGCGGGGGTTGTCAAAGCGCTCACCACGACCAAAGACCTGACCAAAGTTCGCTTCAAGAATCGCACCGTAGCGACGGCCATCTCCATAGAACGCTTCAGCGATCGTCCAGAGGCAATCACCGTCTCTCACCGTGTAGGTCGTGTGTGGTGCGCCACGAGACGCAACGGGGGTACTCGAAGCAGGAGCCTGCTCGACCACGTGGTGGCCCGCAACGTGGGTGGGGTTGACTGAGGCCGAAGCCGCGCCGGCAAGACCAAAGGTCAAACTGAGGGCAATGGCAATCCGTGCGGCAAAACGATTGAGTCGACTGTCGAAGCTTCCGCGGTGATGGAGGTGGGCCCAAATGCCGCGAAGCAGTCCCGTCAGGAGAAGAACCCACGCAAGCGTGGCAATCACCAATAAAACGCTGGTGGCCCTTGTTGCCCACACAGCCCGGCCAACGGGTTGGTGGAACAACAACGCCAACAGCCCAGCAGGGATGGCGAGGGTGATCAGGACGGCGGCAAACAGATCTGAAACGGTTCGGAGTTTGCGATGCCTCATCACCACGTCACCAGCGTTCCGTCGATGGCGTAGGACTGTGCCGAAGTTGTCGTGGCCAAAAGATCGAGTTGGTGGACACCGACGCTCAACTGCACGGTGTAGGCCGTGGCCGATTCGAGAGAGAGTGCTTGCCCGCGGTCGACGGTGACGAGGAGTGGAGCGGAGCTTTCGTTGTGGAGGGTCACGGTGCCTCCGCTGTCGGCAGTCACGGTGTAGGTCGCAATCGCTGCGAGTGGTTGAGCAACGTAGCCAACTCCATGGGGAGCACTCCTTGCCATCTCGACCACCGGCGTCGGGGCCGCTGTCGGCGACGTCGCCGTGGTGTTTGGCGGCGTCGACGTCGTCGTTGTTGGGTTCGCGGTCACCGGCGAGGGGAAGTTTCTGCTCGGTGTCGTGTTGATCAGTCCAACTGTCCGGGTTACCGCTGTCGGCTGTTGCCTGGTCAAAGGAGCGCGTTGAAGCGGTGAACGCGTCGTTGCTGGAGGCGTCGCTTCGATGACGACCAACTCGCGTGAGGGCACTGAGGTGGGAGTCGCCACCGCCACCCGTGTTGCTGTTGGTGTCGGTTGCGCCACGGTGGCGATGAAGGCGAGTCCGAGACAGGCGGAGGTCAGCAGTGCCCAACCGAGCGACTGCTCGGACATTCGTGCCATGTCGCCTCCTCACTCATGTGCCCCAAACTGGGCTGTACCGGCGAACGCTACGTCGCAGCGTTCAAGAAGTTGCCGCGCCCCGTTCTCAGCAATGGCGTGGATTTGGCGGAGGGGGAGCCCCATTGCTTGCTGCAACTCCTGCCAGGTGTAGCCGTCGACGAGTCTGCCAACCAAGACTTTGGCGGTTTGATGATCGAGCGTGATGACTTGGTGACACAGGAGTTCTTCAACCGTGAGGCGGCCGCGCAGGTCAATGAGTTCTGGAATGGCCTCAAGTGAAGCTCCATGGGCTGCCCGCTCGGCAATGGCTTGGCGACGCAGCCGAAGGCGCACGGCTGAGAGGAGATCAGGTCCGGCATAGGCCCGATGTTGTCCGGCCCAACTCGTTGCCACCTCAAAGGCCGTTGCCACGGCATCAATCACGAGGTCTCCAGGTGAGGCCCACACGGTGTCTTTCGTCCAGCCGAGCTGTCGGACGAGTCCAATGAGGCCGGGCAGCAGTCCTTGAATGAGTGCACGAAGGGCAATTGGCTCCGTTGCCCCACGTCTCAGGAGTTCAGCCAACAGCTCATGGCGCTCGGTGATCGTGAGCGGCCCATGTTCTGCCAGCGCCTCTGGCAACGTCGCACCGTTGAGCGCTGGTCGCGTTGAGCAGAGGTGCTCGAGGAGTGCTCTTCCTTGTTCGCTTCGTTCGGCGGCAAGCCAGTCGAGATGGAGGTTGGTCGTGACAGTCGTGAGGTTCATGGCAACACGGTGCGAACCCCATGCCCACGACAGTTCCCACCGCTGTGAACCCTTGTCGTTTCTTGCCGACAGTCGGGAGAACTACGCTTCGCCCATGGACCTGGAGCACTTCTACGAGAGCAACGAAGCACGACGGACCTCTGAAGAGCATGAATTTGGCTCAGAGTGGGTTGGCGACGATGACGCCGTCTTTCAGTTGAGTTGGATTGCGGTCACCGGCGAGCTTTACCTCATGGCTGAGACGCCAAACACTCCTGTGGTCGACGGATTTGGTGACATCATCCCAACGCCAGAAGCCGCGAGTGAGCTAGAAGTTGAGATCTTGGGTACGGTCGAGAGCCTCGACGAACTCCATGAGATCTTGACTGGCTGGGAAGACATCTGCGGAGAGCCCTCGAGCTTGAGTTGGCTCCGCTCTGCGCTTGCAGCCGGTGGGGTCGCGCTTTAAGCGTTTTTGGCTGCTGCGTCCATCTCGGCTGGGCTTGGAAGTCCGAGCAGCATTGAGGTGAATTGGGTGGCCAAGTTGTTGGTGCCCATGTCGGTGTCAGCCGGAAGGACGCCACTGCCGATGAGCAAATCGGTCAGGCGCAGCATGATGACGCCGAATCGAAAACCGGCAAAGACCTCAAACCACTCAAGGTCATGCACGCTTCGACCAATTGCTGTTTCAAAGCGGTCAATGCTTGCTTCACGAGAGGCAAAGCCAGGAAGTGGTGGAAGTCCGAGTCCTTCAGTGAATTGGCGGTTGAAATACAAGAACCAGCCAAGGTCTATTTCTGCTGGAGCAAACGAGGCCATCTCCCAGTCGACTACCGCTGCAGGCTGGAAATTGTCCCAAATGATGTTGCCAATGCGAGCGTCGCCCCAGGAGAAACCAAGAGGCCCCTCAGTTGCTGGGCGATTCTCCAAGAGCCAGGTCCAAATTGCTTCAGTCGTTGGCTGGGGGCGCCCGCCAGACGAGGCATCGAGGAACGCGCGGTAGTAGCCAAGCTGCTGGTCAATGCCGGCTTTGCCGTATTCGGGGCGGTCGAGGAAGTCGAGCCCGAGAGTCGTGTGGTCGATCTTGGCAATTTCAGCCAACGCGTCAAGGCCACTCCACCAGAGCCTTTGGCGTTCTTCGTCAGTTGCCTGCAACACCCAACCTTCACCATCCATGGTGTAGGGGAGGTTGTCTGCTGGCACTTGACCTTCCACATGGTCCATCACAAAAAACGGCACGCCGAGGTAATCAAGATCTGTCTCGTAGGCACCAAGGACCGGCAAGGGGATTTTGGCTGACGAGGCGGCAACTGCTGCCATGACCTTGTACTGCAACTCAAAGCGAGCATCAAGGAACAACGTGTGACTTGTTGGGTGAACGCGCAGCACCTTTTTGTGAGCACTTCGCACGCCATCTTCGGTCCACGAAACAGTGGCCATGATGGTTTCATTAGAGAATCCGTTGCCCCCCGGCGCGCTGACCTCGCTACACAGCGGCTCTGCTGATTCGGGAAGTTGAGTGGCGAACCACCGAGTCAGGGTTTGCTTCAAGTACTCAGGGTCACGATTCGCAAGGTCTGGCATCTCGTCACTGTAGAACGAGAAGGGTTGGTGCCGCCAACACATGATGCCTTGGCTCAAGCGTTGTTATGGTGGAGAAATTATTGACAGCGAAGTTGTGTTGAGGGGGAATCATGGCAGTGAAGAGCTACGACAAATTGTTTATTGGTGGCAAGTGGGTGACCCCGCAAGGCACTGGACGCATTGAGGTCATCAATCCAACGACCGAGCAAGTCATTGCCAGCGTGCCAGACGGCACCGAAGCTGACCTCGACTTGGCCGTTGCCGCTGCTCGCGAAGCATTTGACCACGGCCCCTGGCCACGCATGGCGCCTGCTGAGCGCGGAGCGGTGTTAAAAAAGGTTGCTGACCTGCTCGCGGCTGAGATGTCGGAGATGGCTGAGCTCATCACCACAGAGATGGGCGCTCCATTGCTGTTCAGCCACATGGGTCAGGTTGCTGCCCCAATGATGGTGCTCAATTACTACGCAGAACTCGCGGCGACCTTCAAGTTTGACGAAGTGCGCGCTGGAGTACTCGGCGGCGACGTGCTTGTCGCCAAAGAAGCAGTTGGCGTTGTTGGTGCGATTACCCCATGGAACGTTCCGTTGTTCTTGGCGGTTGGCAAGCTCGCCCCTGCTCTTGCTGCTGGCTGCACGGTCGTGTTGAAGCCAGCACCCGAGACACCACTTGATGCGTTTCGTTTGGCTGAACTCTTTGAGGCCGCAGGCTTGCCTGAAGGCGTGCTTTCGGTCGTGCCAGCTGGACGTGAAGTGGCCGAGTATCTCGTTCGCCACCCACAGATCGACAAGATTTCCTTCACGGGTTCAACCATTGCCGGAAAGAAGATCGGTGCGCTGTGTGGCGAGTCGCTGAAGCGCTTCACCTTGGAACTCGGTGGCAAGTCGGCCGCAATCATTTGTGACGATGCAGACCTCGCCGTGTCGATTGAGACGCTGTTGCCAAACGCACTCATGAACAATGGCCAAGCGTGCATTGCTCAGACCCGCATCTTGGCCCCTACCTCGCGCTACGACGAAGTCGTCGATGCTCTGTGCACCGCAATTTCTGAGAAGTGGATTGTTGGCGACCCCATGCAAATGGAAACTGGCGTGGGCCCGCTGTTGGCTGCTCGCCAGCGCGATCGCGTCGAGGGCTACATTGCCAAGGGCCGTGAGCAAGGTGCAACCGTTGCCCTTGGTGGCGGACGCCCGGCTGGCTTTGACACGGGTTACTACGTTGAGCCAACGGTGTTCACTGGCGTGAAGAACGACATGGTGATCGCACAAGAAGAAATCTTCGGCCCAGTGTTGTCAGTCATTGCCTACGACAGCGATGCTGAGGCAATTGCGATTGCCAACGACTCGGATTTTGGTCTGTGCGGTTCAGTGTGGACGGCCGACAATACGCGTGGTCTTGAGATTGCTCGCCAGGTTCGCACCGGCACCTACATGGTCAACTCCGGCATGCCCTTCGACTTCGCCACGCCATTTGGTGGTTTTAAGAATTCCGGCATGGGCCGCGAATTTGGACCTGAAGGCTTAGAAGCGTTCCTCGAGTTCAAGTCGATCACCTTCCCAGCTGGGTACAGCCCAGCGATCTAACTCGCTTTCGCTCCGAAGGGTCCTTTACGGGCCTTTCGGAGCGTAAGGGTTAGGGCTCAGAATTGATGAACACTGGGCTCGAAGCGACGGGACCACATTTCGCATTCCAACGCGATGTGATTCACTGATTGTGGTCTGCAGGGAGTTGTAGGTTCCGTCTTCGCTCGTGGCGATCCCCGCATCGTGCATTGCATCTTTGAGCTGCGATGCTGCGTGAGCCACACCAGTTCGCTGGGCTTCGCCAGTTTCCCTCATGGCTTTGTCATAGGTGGCAAGAGCCGCGTTCACGGTCTTGCATGCGGCAAGAGCATGAGCGTTGGTGCCACAGGCGCTCAAGAGCAGTCCAGCACTCAAGAGGCAAGCGAAGCCGAGGCTTCTGCGATGAAGTGTTCTCAAGTGAGCCACTGCTCTGCGTACTCGCGCAAGAACTTGCTCACATCGGCGCAGCGATCAAACACCTCACAGAGCAACTCCTCGCCTTTTAAGACCTTGGCGAGTGAGACCGGGCGACGAGCAACAACGTTCAAGCGTCGCTCAGCTGGCTCAACTGGTGAGGCGAACGAATCAATCGCTGAGACTTCAATGGGAAGTTCGCGTCCACAGATGCCGTTCAAGTCAAGGTTAATTCGCAACAAATCCGGACTCATGGGAAGCGGTGGGAGCGCCCAAGTGAACGTGAGCGGGAAAAAGTATTCATCTTGTGGATCACTGTGGTCATCAAGCGTTGCCACTGCATCTTCGAAAGCCAAGAGAACTCTCGGCTCAACATCGAGTGACAGATGCAAGTCAAGTGGCCCACCACAGCCATCTTCTGGGTGGAGATCCACCTCATAGGTCTGGCGAAGTGAATAGGTCTCGACGAAGTGCCGTTCATCGTGCACGTGAAACCCGTGGTCGGGGGAGTGCTCTTTCAGATCGGCAACGTATCCAGCTACGTCAATGGCGGCCACCTCTTCACGTTACCTGCCTTCAGCGGGTTTGCATTTGGCGGAGGAGGTTGGAGACTCTCAGGTTGGTTTGAGACACGAAGGTGGCTCATCACTAGGTTCGACCTATGAAGAGGCTGCGTGATGCGAAGCGGTCACTGTTGGCTGGCTTCCTGGTCTTTTTGTCGTATGGCATCTTGACGTCTTTGCTCTTTGCAAAATTCGCAGTCATTGATCGCACTGGTGTGCCAGTTTCAGCATCAAGCGATTCACTGCAACAGGTGTGGTTTGTGGCCTGGCCAGCTTCAGCGATCCGTCATGGCTGGAATCCATTTGTCACGGGTGCGCTCAACGCTCCATTTGGCATCAACCTCATGAACAACACTTCTATGTTGCTTCTCGGCACCTTGGCTGCGCCGCTGACGTGGGTTGTTGGACCAGTTGCGACCTATCTCGCTTTGCTTCGTATTGGCTTTACTCTCGGTGCCTTCAGTGCGGCGTTGGCATCGAAGATGCTTGGGCTGAGTTGGAAAGCGGCGTGGCTCGTAGGGCTGCTCGTGGGCTTTTCCGCCTACCGAGTGAACATTGGCCAAGTACATCTCTTCGCTGCATTTGATGTGACGACGCCATGGATCTTCTACGGCCTCATTCGCTTGGGTCAACGAAAATGGTCTCCTCGTCGATTTGGTCTCATTGTTGGAGGACTCATTGGCTTTGGTGGGTTGATCTCACTTGAGCGGGCAACGAAAGACGCAGTAATTGTGATGGCGGTGCTCTTGGTTCTCGGGATCCTTCGTCGAAGGACGCATCATGATCTCATTGTTCTGACCCGGTCGGTGGTGGTTGTTGGGGCGACCGCTGGCCTGATCTTGGCCGTGCCATTGTGGTACTTCCAATTTGGCGACTATGCCGTGTCGGCTACGAAACACTCGAAGGAGTTCTACCAATCCTTCAGTGTGACCATTGAGTCCCTCTTGCTCCCGGGAACAGGCAACGCGTTTGCCCCGTTTGGCTCGATTGGCAAAGGCGCCTTCTTGGCTGGAGGCTTTACCAACGGTTCTTATTTCGGTGCAGCATTTTTGCTTCTTGGCGGACTTGGAGCGTGGCTGAAACGTGCATCATCTTTGGTCCGGGCTGTCGCCATTGCCGACGTTGTTCTGTTGTTGTTGAGCTTTGGTGCAAGTGTTCGAATTTTGTCGGTTGAGATCCCCCTCCCTGGGGCACTGTTGACCTACCTCCCAGGACTCTCAGACATCACGCCGTGTCGATGGATGAATGAGGCTGTCTTTGCAACAGCATTTTTGAGCGGAATTGCCCTTGATGCCTGCTTTGGCCAGCGCCTTGAGCGTCGTCAACAGCTGGTCGTGTTTGGGCTGTGTGGCCTCACTATTTTGAGTTTCATCCCAAATAAGGCGATTGATCGGGCCGCAGCGGTAGCAGAGCCGTGGTTTCAAACGCCAACAGCAGCACGAGTCATGGCGAAGAATCCGGTTGTCCTGACCTACCCCTCTGTCTATGACTTCTTCAATGGACCCATGCTCGACCAAGCCGTTGCGGGGATCAACTACCGAATCGTTGGTGGCCAAGCAATTGCTCCGGCACTGCACGGTGGCACGAATCAAATCACCCCACTTGACCCGCCTCAGGTGTTTTCTGTCTTCACGTGTTCCTACTTTGGAAGCAATGATCAATCAATCAACGTTGCGGGGCAATCTATTTGCCCGAAACCAAAATTGACGCCCGAGACCACTCAGGCATTTCGTCGCTTCATTGAAAAGCACCACGTTGAGGTCATTGTTTGGCGGTCAGCTGGCGCAGACCCGGTGACGCCACGCACCTACCTGAGAGCAGCCTTTGGTGAGGGTCATCACGATTCGCAAGATCTGGTCGAATGGTGGACGTTCCGCTCCAAATCGCCTGAGTGACGCACCAACTCCAGCCTCGTGATTGGTAGGTTGCAGTCATGGATGACCACGAGATTTTGGCCACACTGAACGCCGCAGCAACGGCGGTGAAGCAGAGTCTCGAGGGCTTCAGCGAACGGGGGTACTCGGGGCTTCGTGAGACGCAATACAAGTTGGATCTCATTGCTGATGCCGCCGCGTGTGAGGTGCTGCTCGATGCTGGAATCGGCGTGATCTCTGAAGAATCAGGCATCACCAATGGTGATGCGGCCCTTCGGTGTGTGGTTGACCCCATTGATGGATCGACCAATTGTGACCATGGGGTTCCCTTTTTTGCCACGAGCCTTTGCGTACTCGATGACGAAGGGCCACGGGTTGCTCTTGTGCGCAATCAAGCAACTGGGGTGACCTACAGCGCCATTCGAGGTCAAGGAGCGTGGCGCGATGGGGTAGCGATTTCCCCCAGTTCAACAACGGAACTTCACGACGCGCTCGTTGCTTTTTCCGGCCTTCCAACTGCGCATCATGGCTGGGCACAGTTTCGAGTTCTTGGAGCAGCGAGTCTTGAAATTTGCCTCGTCGCTGATGGTTCACTTGATGCCTATCTCCAAGCGGGAACTTCGCGAATCAATCCATGGGATTACTTGGCCGGAATGCTCATCTGTTATGAGGCTGGAGCCACCTTTTTTGAGCAAGATCGATTGGAACTCGTCGTTGAAGGCCCAGCAAATCGTCGCCCCGTCGTTGCTGCGACGAGCGAATTGGCTGCTGTGCTCATGCACACAGCACCGTTTTGAGCAACAACGAGCATCAACGGGCATCAACGGGACTCGAGTGAAGTGAAGCCACTTTTTCGACTTCCGATTCGCCTCTAGGCTGGTGAAGTCGGGCGCTTAGCTCAGTTGGTTAGAGCAGCTGGCTTACAACCAGCAGGTCGGGGGTTCGAGTCCCTCAGCGCCCACCATTTTGATGTGTGGCGACACTGTTGATCTTCACCTCGGCCAGCGGCAGGGCTGTCGAAGTTGATTGCACGAGAAGTTCTCGATCTCAACAACGTGAAGCATCGATTGGTACTTGAGCTCGTTCCGTAAGACTTACTCTGACACTTGAGCACTGATGAGTCCATGGTCTGGCTGGTATGGCTCTTTGCGCAAAGCGCTGGTCTTGACTGAAAGGGTTGGCAGAGATGGCTGATGTTTCTCGACGTCGAGTGCTCCAAAGCATCGGCGCATTCGGCGGCGCATCAGCCCTGAATGGATCTGTTCAATTTGCGAAGCGCATTCCCACGCCAAATGGGGCGCTGGTGACTCATTGGAATCTGGATCCCTGGGCACGTGGTTCCTACGCCGTGCTTCGACCAGGCGCTACCTGGGGAGCGCATCGTGGCGCAACTCGTGTTGCCGCTCAACGTTTTGTTTTGGCCGGTGAAGCGTTTGATCAAGTTGCCCCGGGAACCATGCATGGAGCGCTTCGCAGTGGTCGCCAAGCAGCAAACGAGTTGCACGCAGCAATCACGATGACTGACGCTCGGCCAGTCCTGATTATCGGAGCTGGTCTGGCTGGACTCAGTGCCGCGCAACGCCTTCGCCAACTTGGTCATCAGGTACTGGTCGTCGACGCACGCAATCGGCTTGGTGGGCGCGTAGCAACAAGCCGAACGCTCGGGCGACCCGTTGAACTTGGTGCAGCGTGGATTCATGGCACGAGCGGCAATGAGTTGGTGAACCTCGTGGCCAAACAAGGAATCTCGCAAACGCCGACGAACTACGACGACCTCGTCGTTCGCTTGCCATCGAGAAGCACCATCTCACCCTCTGTTGTTGCTGCCGCGCAACGCCAACTCTCAAGTGCAGTCGAAAAAGCACAGGCAGAGGGCGAGGATTCCATGTCACTGCAAGCTGGACTCGACCGTGTTGCCTACCCCTCGACTGCGCTGGCAAATTGGGCACTGACGACCGAGATTGTGGATGAATACGCTGATGACCCCGTTCGGCTCAACCTTGAGCATTTCAATAATGACGAAGACCCACGTGGCGGCGACGTGATGGTTGGAGGCGGACTCGATCGACTCGTGGCGAAACTGGCAGCAGGGCTCCCTCTGCGCCTCTCCTGCCCGGCAACCGCTATCCGCCCAACCGCTCGCGGTGTTGAGGTTGCGACAAAATTGGGGGTTTTCTCCGGCAGTTCCGTGGTGGTGACCGCTCCAATTGGTGTGCTCCAAAGTGGTGGCTGCCCAATTGACTGGAATGGCTTTGGTGCTCAAAGTCAGTTCGCAGCGATGCAGCAGTTCTCCATGGGTGATTTGGAGAAGGTCATCTTGACCTATCCGAAAAAGTTCTGGCCAAATCACCAACTCATGGGCCTCGTCGGCACGCCAAGTCAGCGATTCGCCGAGGTTTACGACCTGTCGACGCCAACTCAGCCCATGCTGGTTGCCTTCACCGCTGGCGCGGCGGCTCGCAGTCTCCCAAGCAGCGATGCTCAAACCGTCGCTCTAGCGCAGTTGGCTCTCTCGGCCTTGCTCTAGCGGAGCGTCTCGACGAACGCAACCGTGGCCGAGCGCTGTTCGCCCTCAGGCATCAGTTTCGGCCCTTCGTTCAATGCTTACTTGCTGTTCAGTGACAACAAAGCCGAGATCTCGGTAGATCGAGATGGCGTGGTCATTCGGATCAGCGACGATCACGAGAGTCTCAGTCCGGTAGGTCTCAGCAGCAAATTTCCCCGCTGCAGCGACGGTCTGCGAGGCAAAGCCGCGTCGGCGATGACCAGGGTGCGTGGAGACCATTTGGAATCGTGCCAGTCCATCTCCGCAAGAGACAATCCCGCACTGCGAGACGAGTTTGCCTTCTTCGAACGATCCCCACCACGCAGCGTTGCCTTGACGCACAATTACCCGTTGCATTGCAAGGTAATTGGCAAAGAACGTTCGAAACGAGTCCTCGCTGAAGTCCTCGTCGCGGGTTGCGACCCCGAGACTGAGGGCTTGATTCCAGTCATCGTCGCTCACGAGTGCTCGACACTGTTCGGCCTCTCCATCCACCTCGACCAGCGCGGGTGCCGGGCGGGTGAGCACAGACATTGCCGAAACTTCGCTTCCAAGTTCGGTGAATCCATGAGTCTCGGCATCACTCAAGATCGGATTGTTCACCCCGAGGGCAAAGTGGCGAGCATGGGGAAATTCCGCGGCGAAGCGCTGGTGCCACTGAGCAACGTTGACGGCCTCGTTAAGTGAATCAGCGAGGAGGAAGTTCCCCCAGTAGTAGGTGGGCGCATGGGGAGAGCGAATGGACCAGTAGCCGTCTCGCCGCTCAATGGTGCTCCCGCCGAGTTCCAAAATCGCAAGGTCGGTGGCAAATCCAAGCGATGAGCAACGCATGAATTGATGTTATGAGATCTGATGGCGACCAAAGAGTCGGCGAATCAGCGAGCGGCTTCGGCTGCTTCGACCAGTCGCTTCAACATGGTTGGAAAGATGAAGTGATGAAAAGGGAGCACCGAGAACCAGTAGAGGCGACCGAACAGACCTTTGGGCCGAAACTCTGCGACTTGAGTAATTGCCGATCCAGTGCTTGTCTTCGTAATGGTCCACGTGAGCCATGCTGATCCGGGCAAGCGCATCTCGGCTCGCAGGCGCAAGGTCTCAGGTGGCGCGAGCGTTTCAATTCGCCAGAAGTCGAGAGCGTCTCCTACCCGCAGTTCAGCTCGTCGGCCCCGGCGAAGTCCAGGACCGCCAATCAGTTGATCAATGACGCCTCGAACTGCCCAGAGGAATTGCCCTCCGTACCAACCTTTTTCGCCACCAATGGAGCTGACTTCAGCAAACAAGGTGGCTGAGTCGACCTTTGCTGTGGCCGACCTTCGATCAGTGAAGACGGTTCCTCCGGCCCACGTTGGGTCGAGTTCGGTTGTCTGAAAATGCACAAGGTCGGCGTCAGAGAAGGTGGTTGGAGCTCCTCCACCTCTAGTGACGTCGAGAGCTCGGTTGATGGACTCTCGAAGGCTCAGTGGGGTGATGCCAAACTCGTCACACGCAGACCGGCCCTTTACGATCACTTCATTCACCAGCGACTGTACGAGTTCTCGTGCCAAGGGAACCGGTACTGGAGTAACAAGGCCAATCCAGTGCGAAGAGAGCCGAGGAGTGAGCAGCGGCACGGGAAGCAGGATGCGTTTGCGCAGCTTTGCCGCCGCTGCGTAGGTCTCCATCATTTCCGCATAGGTCACGACATCAGCGCCACCGACTTCTAAGACGCCGGTCTTTGGCTCTTCGCTCGTGAGTGCAGCGACGACCAACGTCACCGCATCTGCAATCGAGATGGGCTGACACTTGGTCGAGACCCATTTCGGCGTCACCATGATGGGAAGGGCATCGACGAGATACCGGAGCATCTCGAAACTGGCCGAACCGGAGCCAATGATGACGCCAGCACGCAGTTCAACCACTGAAACGCCGGTACTTGCCAGTGCCACACCCACCTCATGGCGACTTAACAAGTGTTCGCTTAAATGCTCATGGTCGTCACCGAGACCACCGAGGTAGACAATTCGTTGCACGCCTGCAGCCTTTGCTGCTTTGGCGAAGTTCAGCGCTTGGCGCTGTTCGCGAGCCTTCCAGTCCTCGCCGTCACCAATCGCGTGGACAAGGTAGACAGCGGCATCAATGCCAGCCATGGCGCCAGTGAGGTCATCATCAACAGAGCCGCTCACAATCTCCACATCATCGGCCCACGGCGCAGCCAAGAGTTTCGCTGGAGTTCGGGCAAGACACCGCACACTCAGGCCGAGTTGGACAAGCACGGGAACCACCCGACCGCCCACATAGCCCGATGCACCAGTGACGAGAATCGATGTTGGCTTCACCCCTTGAGGGTAGTTGGATCTCGAGAGGTTTGTGATCCTCCAAGACATCAGCAGTACATCTGTCGAGACATAGGCAAAGCCGAAGAGTCTTCAGGAGCGCCGAAGCCTGCAGTTCGAAGCTGCATCCTGCCCCTGTAGTTCGGAAAAGAAAAGTAACCACAGATCAACTGCCACCGATTGGTCACTTACCGCTGGCAAAAGAAACGCTGTGTTGAAAAGGAACCTCACGGACCTGACCTGCACTTGGAGATGCCCCTTTTGTCACCCTCGCCCCTGTCTATGGGGGAGACTTGAGGCATGGCTGCTCAGTTCATCTTCACGATGCGAGATCTTCGACGTTTTTATCCACCAGACCGTGAGGTGCTGAAAGGGATCTACCTCTCGTTCTACCCGGGGGCAAAGATCGGCGTG
>CANGPX010000023.1 GCA_947456095.1 Acidimicrobiaceae bacterium | reverse complement strand
TCTCTTCTGATGCTGCCAATGGCGTGTGGTCCAAGGTGTATGCCTCGAACATGAACGACTCCTGTGCCTACATTGGTGCCTGTCAGCAGGCGTGCAATGCCGTCATTGACTCAAGCTGGTTCGAAGGCAGTGCCCTTGGCTACTCGGGTACGAACTCTGGTGGCACGATCATCATCAAGAACAACCGCTTCAATAACAATGCGGATGGTTTTGACTCGAACAGCCAAGTGGCTGGCGATCCGCCACCACCACAAAATGGTGCATGTCCAAATGGTGGAACCTCACCAATCACGAAGACCCACTCATGCTGGGTTGTGATGAACAACATCTTTGAAAACAACAACAATGTGAATGCGCCTCGAGCCGGAAGCGCCTCAGAAGGTCCTCCGGGAACGGGAATGACCATTGCTGGTGGCACGAATGACACGGTGATGAACAACATCTTCCGGGGCAACCAAGCATGGGGCCTTCTGATTGTGCCGTTCCCAGATGACGGCACGCCGCCAACGCCGACGGCATGTGCCAACTCCGGTGGCGTCTATGCCGGTGGCTCACTCGGTTGTGTCTATGACCCAAAGAACATCACGGTCAAGAACAACACCTTCTCCAATAACGGCTCACTGAAGAATCCTTCAAATGGTGACATTGGCGAATTGACGCTGAATCCACACCCAACAAACTGTTACTCGGGTAACAAGACTCCGAACGGTATGTTCCCAGCTGGGATTGCCAAGGTGACAAAGTGCACCGGCACGACCGGTGGGAACGCTTTTGGCGCCGGCATGAACCTCTACTTCCAAGCTTTGTGCGACACCGGCCTCGGTGATTGCCCAGCAGGTGCACACTACCCAGTGTTCACCGGGGTGAAGTTGACGCCGATGCCTGCAGCATCGAAGTTGGCTTCAATGCCAAACCCTTGCCTCGGCGTTCCTTCGAACGCTTGGTGCAAGGCAGGGAAACTCATCACCAAGTAGGTCGTTCGATCTCGAGAGGCAGGCATCATGACAAGTCGCTACGTAATCATTTCGGCAGACGGACATTGCGGGTTACCACTGCGTGACTATGCGGCCTATCTCGACCCAGGATTTCGTCAACAGTTCGACGACTGGGCAACGGAGAAAGAGGCGCAGCGTCAGCTGAAACTCGAGTCCAACTTCGAATACATCATGGGGTGGGAAACGAGCAACGCGGAAGGCCTTCGCGGCGCCTATGACCCAGTCACCCGGGATAAAGAACTCGATGCCGATGGTGTTTCGGCTGACGTGTTGTTTGCCGATGCTGATGCGGTGACTGGCATGGGATCACCACCTTTTGACGCCGGCCTGGCTGCTGGAATGATTGTCGATGCAGACTTGGCGTTTGCCGGTGCTCGAGCACACAACCGCTTTCTGGCCGAGTTGTGCTCAGTCAGTCCTGAGCGGCGAGCTGGGATTGCCCTCATCCCGCTTTGCCATGATCCGGTTCGGGCGGTAGAAGAAGCCGAGTGGGCGGCCGAGCAGCCCGGTATTCGTGGCGTCATGATCCCAACCATGTGGCGTGACCGTCCGCCGTATTCGTCTGAGGTCTATGAGCCGTTCTGGGCGGCGTGTGCTGCGGCCAATTTGCCGGTGCACACCCACTCGGGCGAGGCTCCGCATGAGGACTACAACGATCACCTTGGCATTTATTTGGCTGAGGTGGTGTGGTGGGCGGCACGGCCGAGTTGGCACCTGCTGTTCTCCGGTGCGTTTGAGCGCCACCCCAATTTGAAGTTCGTGGTAACCGAAGCTGCCGCCTACTGGATTGCCGATGCAAAGTGGAAGTGGGACCAGTACATGGGTGGAGGCCACACGACGAAGAAGATGGCAGCGCTCTTGCAAGGCAAGATCTCAAAGTTGCCGTCGGAATATTTCGGTACGAATATCTTTGCTGGCGCATCAACGATGTCAAAAGAAGAGCTGCGGCGCCGCCATGTGCTTGGTCTTGATGCAGTGATGTGGGGAACCGACTACCCGCACCCTGAAGGCTCGTGGCCGAACACTGCAGCGAAGTTGAAGAAGGACTTCTTCGACATTCCTGTGGCTGAGACCGAAATGATTGTCGGTGGCGTCGCTGCCAATGTCTATGGCTTTGACTTAGCCGAGTTGCAGCCCATTGCCAATCGCATTGGCTTCTCGCCTGAAGATCTGGGCCAAGACGTGTCGCTCGAGGCAAACCCACATGCTGACGCTGAAGCCAAATGGTGGCTCTCGGACTATGGGATTACGCCGACCCGAAAGTAGAGCTCACTGCTTGGTGCAGCGGCGCTTTCTTGTCTCCACCTACCAGCTGCGAAGCACCTGGGTCGTGTCGAACGCGTTTGACGTTGAGGCCGCTGGGTAGTCCGCTTCGGCGAGGGGTTGGAACACGTCTGCCACCTTTGGCCCGAACTTGTCCCCAAGAGGCTTCAAGAGATCGAGGTCAAAGCCGTAGAGATCAGCTGCGTTCAAGCAGACGTAGCGCTCGACTTCTTTTGGATCAACCCCAGCAAAGGCAACCCGCAGTGCATCAGTTGAAAATGGCCACGTTCCTTCTGAGTGCGGGTAATCATCTCCCCACATGAGTGCCCCTGGTGCGAACTCACCACGAAGTGCAGATTCTGATGAGCGAAGAAATGATGCTCCGAGGTAGAAGTTGCGATGGAAATACTCGCTTGGCTTCATCGACATACCTTGGGCTGCTGCGCCAAAGAACATCGCCTCTGCAGCAGCGCCCCCGGCCATGCGTCCGTAGAACCAGTCAAGGGTTTCAAGCCCTCGGGGGAGCCAGGAAATGCCTTGCTCGGTCATGGTGAATTTGAGCCCCGGGAAACGCTCGAGCACGCCACCAAAGATGAGGTGCCACATGGGGCGGTGGCTAAACCATGGCAGCTCAACGAGCATCATGGCTCTTGCGATTTCCAGTTCACCGTAGTCAGGAAGGCCCGATCCACCATGGATATTGATGACCGTTCCGGTCTCTTCGCACAGTCGCCACAGCGGGTCATAGATCGGGTCATAGAGCCCAGGAAGCGGTGAACCTGGAGGAATCGATGGCAACAAGATGCCACCGAAGGGTCGGAAGTTTTCCACTGCCCACTTCACCTCGGCCAAGGTGTCATCCAAGTTGTTGACGAAGACCTGCACGACGCCGGCCCGACGACCTGGAGTTAAATTGCAGAAATCGAGCAGCCACCGATTGTGTGCTTGCACGCCAGCCCAGCGGCGGTCGTAGTCAGCTTCACTCGGTGGAAGAGCCACGAGGTTTCCTTCTTCAAAGAAGGGAGGAACGGTATTGGGGAAGAGCACTTCAGCCACAATGCCGTCTTGTTCGTGTTCGCGAATTCGAGCATCGGAGTCCCAATTTCTGAAGCGAATCGGCGCCAAAAGGTCGGCAAAGGGGACTTCATAGGTCGAAGCCCAAGCGTCGAACTCCTCGTGGAAGCGTGAGGCCAAATAGGGCCGATAGTCGGCGACATCGCCGCCGGCATGGGTGTCGCAACTGATCACGGTGTAGCGGGCATCATCCATGGTGGCTCCTTAGTGCAACAGGGTTGGAGGCAGTTGGCCGGCAGCAATCGCGTCTGCACGCTCATGGAGCAACGGACCGAACTTCTCAATGTTTGGCCCGAGGATGAACTTGCCTTCGTCCAAGTCCTCTAAGACCTTCATGCCCAGCCAGTCGAGGTCAACGACATCAGCTGGAAGGCCAAGTTGTTCGAGTTGTGCTTTGAATTCAGCAAAGGTCGTGCCTGGAGCTGGTGGGCGAGGCTTCACCCGAGCGAGTTCTTCCGGCCGATTGCGCTGTGCGGTCCATAGCCCGGTGTCAAGGAGTCCACCTCCGGGGTAAAAGACGTGGGCACCAACCTTGGCTTCTGTTTTTTGCAGCTGGTGGGCAAGTGCTTCAGTGAAGCAACTCACCGCTGCCTTGGAAGCGGCGTAGACGCTGGCATGAGGAACTGGCGCCACACCACCGTCGCCTGAAGAGGTGGTGATGATCTCTCCTTCACCGCCTGCTGCAAGCATGCGTGGCAAGAAGGTGAGCACGGTGCCGGCACAGCCAAAGACATTGACGGAAAAGCACCAGCGCCAGTCGTTGAGCTCTTGCTCCCACGGCAACCCGCCTCCACCAGAGGTGACGCCAGCGTTGGCGAAGAGCAGATCAACTCGACCTTCGTTTGCATAGATGTCGTCGGCAAAAGCCTCAAGTGACTCCCCGCTGCTCACGTCAAGGCGAATGCCGCGCACTTGGCCAAGTTCGCTCAACGCTTCAACCGTGGCGTTCAGTTGCGGTACTTCAATGTCGCCAATGACGACCTGTGCGCCACGGGTGAGGAGCGCCACGACGAGACCTCGTCCGATTCCACCTGCGCCTCCGGTGACCACTGCAATCTTGCCGGCATATTCCATTCGAGACCCCCCTCGTTGGCTCTGTTCTACACCTCGCTACGAAGTGGTGCCAATTTCACTACCCGCGGCGTGCAGCAAGAAATGAAGGGGCGAAGCCCCCGTCACGCTTGAGGGCAAGGGTTGCTTCGATGAACGCTGCGACTTCAAGGATTTTCGCCTCATCTCCTGGGCGGGCGATGAGACCAATGCCAACTGGCATTGCGTCCACGAGACCCATTGGTACGCAGGCAATGGGCCAACCCGCGATTGCAGGCGCCATCGTCGTTGGAGCAGCCTTTGCGCCATGTTCACCCAAGATGAGGTCCTGCTTCCACGCAGGTCCATACGTTGGGGCAAGGAGCACCTCGACGCCGGCTAAGGCTGGCTCGAGGCAGGTTGTTACTGCCCACTCAAGACTGCGATGTCGGGCGTCTTTGTAGACCGATGCCGACCGACCACCGAGCGCACAGGCCTGCTCAAAGAATTCATGTGAAAAGTGTGCGAGTTCAATGTCGTGGTGCGCAACTTCAAAGGCAATGACTTCTCGTAAGGTCGAAGGGCTCCCGACGCGATTGGCCAAATACGCCGAGAGGTCATCTTCCATCTCGCACAACAACACCGTCAGTTCATCATGGTCATTCTGGCGACTTGGGCAGGCCACCTCTCGGCCATGCAGGGCTAAGCCGGCCGCGCTCAGTTGGGAAATGACCTGGTCGAACAATGCATCGGTCTTCGGGTGATTGGTCTTCCACGTTGTGGCAACGGCTACCGACAGTGGGGTCAAACTCGCCATCGCAGCCATTTCGTCTCTCTGAGCAAGCACGCTGTAGAGCAGATGGAGATCTTCGACCGATCTCGCCATTGGGCCAGGGCTGTCTTGGCTTGCCGACAACGGCACGATGCCAGAGGTTGGAAGAGCGCCAACCGTTGGTTTCATGCCCACCACGCCGTTTAGTGAACTCGGGCAGACAATTGAGCCGTCTGTCTCAGTGCCGATGGCAAGTGGAATGAGGCCCGCAGCGAGTGCTGCCCCAGAACCTGATGAGGAGCCACCAGCACTGCGGTCAGTCGCCCAAGGGTTGGCCGTGAGTCCGCCGACGGCTGACCAGCCAGAGGCAGACTCGGGAGAACGGAGATTTGCCCATTCAGACAAGTTGGTTGAACCAAAGATGATGAGCCCTGCTTCACGGAGCCGAGTGACCAGTGCTGCATCTCCATGGGGTCGACCAACCAGCGCAGTTGATCCAGCGGTACAGGGGAGTCCGAGAGCTTCGATGTTGTCTTTGATGACGATCGGGATGCCGTCTAACGCGCTGAGGGTTGCCCCTTTTTGGCGCCGAGCATCGGCGGCTACCGCTTGCTCGAAGACGTCGTCGCTGATGGCGAGGATGGACCGGAGCCCGGTGGCGCTCGAGGGTGCATCGATTGCTTCACGACGCGAGAGCAGGCCGGTCACAATTGCTGTTGAAGTGAGCCTGCCGTTGGCGAGGCCATCGCTCAACTGCTTGGCGCTCGAGAAGCCGAGTTCGCTCGTTGCTGGGTGCGGGTCAGTCATCGCCATCACTTCACGCTAGACGTGCATGTTGCCACCGTGCGAGGAATTCACCGATTGACCACGACGTCGAGGTCGGTAGCATTGTGAGCAGTCGAGGAGATCACGTGGCAGAACTGCAGTCTTTCAGCGCAGATGGTCCGTGGACACTTGATCTGAGCGAACTGACGTATCTCCGTGATGCCGAGCGTCTCCGGCAACTCGCCCAACACGGCGTACCAAATTGGACCACTCGACGCTTTCTCCCCCCTGGGCCTCGTGCGATTACCGCAGCGGGAGTGCTTGGTTGGGCACTCCTTCGCTGGGCGCTCACCGATCGCCGCAAAGACAAGTCAACGTCACGTGCTGGTCTTTCGAGGCGAGTTCGCGATGCGTTCATCGTGCTTGGCCCGACCTACATCAAACTGGGCCAAATCATCGCTGCAGCCCAAGGGATCTTGCCGCAAGAACTCGTTGATGCGTTTGCCACGCTGCGAGACAAGGTGCCGGCTGAATCGTTTGACCATGTGCGATCCCAAGTCGAAGGTGAACTCGGTCGACCACTTTCTGCAGTGTTCTCGTTCTTCGATGAGACCCCCATTGCCGCAGCCTCGATTGCTCAGGTGCACTTTGCTCGTCTTTTAACTGGTGAAGAAGTTGCGGTGAAGGTGCAGCGGCCAGGCATCTCTCGACGAGTGTCGAAAGATCTGAAGATCATGGTGTGGGTTGCGCCACTGTTGGCCAAGCGCATTGAACTCATGAAGATCGTGAATCTCCCGGCAATCATTGAGGTTTTCGCTGAGACCATTGTTGAAGAACTCGATTTTCGCCTTGAGGCTGCAAACATGGTGGACCTTGCAACCGTGCTTGATGCCACGGGACACAACAATGTGATGATCCCGAGGCCTCACCCGACCCTCGTGACGAAGCGCCTCCTCGTGATGGAGCGATTTGTTGGTTTTGCCTTTGAAGATGGCGATGCCATGCGAGCAGCAGGAGTGGACACCACTGCAGTGGTGCGAGCCCTCATGGTCTCGCTTCTCGAAGGCACCTTGATTTACGGCGTCTTCCACGGCGACCTCCACCCGGGCAATTTGCTCGTGCTTGCTGATGGAACCGTAGGACTGCTCGATCACGGCATCACTGGTCGCTTAAGCGAAAGTGAGCGCGGGCTGTTTCTGAAAGTGATTCTGTCGTCGTTTTCGGGAGATCACCGAGGAGTACTTGAGGGCTATCAGGGTCTTGGAGCATTACCAAAAGACGCAGACCTCGATGCCTTCTTGGTCGAGATCCCTCTTGCTGCGCCCAATCTTGACCCGTCAACTGCTGGGGCTGATGAACTCATGGCGGAAATGCGCCGGGTGACCAAAGCCATGGTCGCCCACGGGCTCAAGATCCCGAAAGAAGTCGTGCTGTATATGAAAGACGTCCTGTTCTTGGACGCCGCCATTGCCAACTTGGCACCTGATCTCAACCTCTTGGCTGAGTTCACCTTTATCTCGGCGTATTTTGCTGCGACCTATGGCGAAACGATTGCTCGCCAACTCGGGATTGACCCGTCAGCGATCACCTTTGACCCGTCAGCCCTTCTCCAAGCCGTTGGGATGGACCCAACCGCAGAAGCGCTCACCCCGCGGCAAATCAGAGCGCAGCGCGAAGAGGTCGCAGCCAAACTGCAAGGTCTTGAAGAGTCCTGAGGAGAAGCGACTGGCCAACTAGCCTCGGAGCGAACCGGGAGGATGCTGTGACCATGTCTGCTGCTGAACAAGGTGCACGCACCTATGAGCTTGATCGGGCTCATGTGTTTCATTCGTGGTCAGCGCAAGGGGCGATCACGCCCATGGTGGTTGACTCTGCTGAGGGGAGTTACCTCACTGACGCCAATGGAAAGCGATATCTCGATTTTTCCAGTCAACTCGTCAACACCAACATTGGCCACCAGCACCCAAAGGTGGTCGCTGCCATTCAGGCACAAGCAGCCAAGCTCTGCACCATTGCTCCTCAGCACGCCAATAATCAGCGCTCTGAAGCTGCACGGCTCATCACGAATCGCGCTCCAAACACGCTCAACAAGGTCTTTTTCACCAGTGGCGGAACCGAAGCGGTCGAGCACGCTGTTCGCATGGCTCGACTCCACACTGGGCGACACAAGGTGCTGTCGACCTACCGGAGCTACCACGGAGCTACGGCAACGTCGATCAACTTGACCGGCGACCACCGTCGCTGGGCCAGTGACACCGCAACTGCTGGCGTCGTGCACTTTTTTGGCCCCTTCCTCTACCGCAGTGCATTTCACGCCACCACTGAGGCTGAAGAGTGCACTCGCGCGCTTGAGCACCTCCGAGACGTCATCACCTTTGAAGGACCCTCCACGATTGCTGCCATCATCTTGGAAACTGTTCCAGGAACAGCGGGCATCATGGTGCCACCACCTGGGTATTTGGAGGGTGTGCGAGCACTTTGTGATGAATTCGGCATTTGCTACATCGCTGATGAAGTGATGGCGGGCTTTGGTCGGACGGGGAAGTGGTTTGCCTTTGAGCACTTTGGCGTCGTGCCAGACCTTGTGACCTTCGCCAAAGGTGTGAATTCGGGATATGTACCGCTTGGTGGCGTCATTGTGAGTGACGCGATTGCCGCAACTTTCAACGACCGTGTCTACCCGGGTGGGCTGACCTACTCGGGCCACCCACTTGCCTGTGCTGCAGCAGTTGCCACGATTTCGGCGATGGAAGAAGAAGGAATCATTGACCACGCGGCAACCATTGGGCGTGACCACTTGGGACCAGGGCTTCGAGCGCTCCAAGAAAAGCACCCACTTATTGGTGAGGTTCGTGGACTTGGGGTGTTCTTTGCCTTGGACCTGGTCAAAGACCCGGTGACGAAAGAACCACTTGCTCCTTATGGTGGAACGAGCCCGGAAATGGCCGCGCTGGTCGGGGGAGCGAAAGCAAAGGGTCTGCTCGTGTTTTCCAACTACCACCGCATTCACTGCGTTCCTCCTTGCACCGTCTCGGTGCAAGAAGTAGGTGAGGGACTTGCCATTTTAGATGACGTCTTTACTCAAGTAGAGAGCGAACTCGGCTTGGCATAAGTGCTGCGCCGTGCGGCAATGTGGCTTGGCCTTTAGGGTGGAAGAAGGAGGGATCTCGCGTGAGAACAATTACTGCTGCACAGTTGCTCGAACGACTTGATCGAGACCAAGTCACCTATCTCCTCGACGTCCGAAGCCCGGAAGAATTCGAGAATTGGCATATTGATGGAGCTGTCAATTTGCCGTTGGCTGAACTTCCTCACCACTTGAATCGCATTCCGCGCTCGGCCGAAGTCTTCACCATCTGTGCAGCCGGAGCGCGCTCGGCCTCTGCTGCACAGCTCTTAGAACAACGCTTCTTTGATGCCACTTCTGTTGAAGGTGGGATGGCTGCGTGGGCCAATGTGTATGACGAAGCAGAACGAAGCGTTGGCCGAGCCGCCATTGTCCAGATTCGTCGACGCGGCAAGGGTTGCTTGAGCTATGTCATTGGGGCCGCTGGAGCGTGTGTGGTGGTGGACCCATCTCTAGCCCTTGACCGCTACCAACAGGTCGCGGCGGCTCGAGGCTGGCGCATTGTCAGCGTGGTGGACACCCACCTGCATGCTGATCATCTCTCTGGGTCTCGCCTTCTGGCTGAAGCTGAAGAAGTGCCCTACTTTTTGGGAGCCGATGAGCCTGTTCACTTTGCTCATACGCCCATGCCAGAGCGCATTGTGCTCGGGTCGGGTGAATACGTTGCTTCCATCAAGCCGCTTTCTTCACCGGGTCACACCATGGGCTCAACCATGTTGATGGTGGAAGGCTCGGCGCTTCTTACTGGAGACACCATCTTCCTCGATGGGGTTGGTCGCCCAGATCTGGCTGAGCGGGCCGAGGAGTTTGCGGCAAATCTCTATGCCTCCATTCACGCCCACACTGATGAGTTGGCTGATGACGTCGCCGTGTTCCCAGCCCACGTTGGATCAGGAGTTGAGGTCTTGCCTGGCGTGATCACCACGGAAACCTTGGGTGCACTTCGGTGGCGCCTTGCACCACTCACGTGGCCAAAAGAGCAATTCATTGCCTGGGCGGCAAGTCAAGCGAAAGATCGTCCACCGAATTACGCCCAGATTGTGATTGCCAATCAAGGTGACCGGGCTGAAGCGCTCGTTGATCTGTCAGACTTAGAAGTTGGGCCCAATCGTTGTGCGGTAGTTGCCCAACCGAACTGATCTCGCCAACTACGCTTGAGTTTTCAGCGAGAAGGGACCACCCATGAAGATCAGCGCAATGCTCAATTACTCGGGCGACATCAAAAAAGCCGCCGCCGAGTTGGCTCAGTTGGAAAACGCTGGGCTTGATCTCATTTGGGTCGCCGAGGCCTACGGTTTCGATTCGGTCTCCGTCATGGGCTACCTCGCTGCCATTACGAACAAAGTCGAGATTGGTTCAGCGATTCTGCCGATCTACTCACGAACCCCAACGCTTCTGGCCATGACCGCAGCTGGTCTTGACTCCATGACCGATGGCCGTTTCCACTTGGGCCTCGGTGCCTCTGGGCCACAGGTCATTGAAGGTTTCCATGGCGTCAAGTACACCGATCCACTTGGTCGCACCCGAGAGATCATCGAGGTCTGCCGAGAGGTGTGGAAGCGCGAAGCACCCCTTGAGCACCACGGCAAGCACTACGACATTCCCTTGCCAGCTGATGTCGCCAGCGTGCCACCAAAGGCACTGAAGATCATCCAGCACCCAGTGCGCAGCGACATCCCAACCTGGATCGCCGCCATTGGTGAAAAGAACGTTGAGTTGACCGCTGAAGTGGCCAACGGTTGGATTCCGATTCTCTTCGTGCCAGAAAAGGCACACCTTGTTTGGGGCAACTCCTTGGCTGCAGGCAAGGCGAAGCGTGACGCGAGCCTCGGCGAACTGCAAATCACTGCTGGTGGCATCTTGTCGATTGGCGAAGGTGAAGACGTGGTAGCCCTTCGCCAACTTGGCCGGTCCATGGTTGCGCTCTATGTCGGTGGCATGGGTGCCAAGGGAAAGAACTTCTACAACACTTTGGCTTGCCGCTACGGCTACGAAGAAGAAGCAGCAGAGATCCAAGACCTCTACCTCTCGGGCAAAAAGCGCGAAGCCGAAGCCTTAGTTCCTGATGAGTTGCTCGAGCTCACGAGCCTGTGTGGATCGCCTGCCTACATCAAAGACCGTATTGCCGCCTTTGCTGAAGCCGGCGTGACGCACTTGCAAGTCGCTCCCGTTCCTGTTGGCGGAAAGACTGGACCACAACTCATCTCCGAGTTGAAAGAACTCATTGGCTAACGGCACGCAAGTGCATCGAGAGGGGTAGCCATGGCTACTGCGACACGGGGCAACATCACCATTGAATATGCGGTTCACGGCGATACTGCACACCCGGTGATTTTGTTCATCATGGGCTTTGGCTCACAGATGATTGCTTGGGACCAAGCGTTTATTGATGTCTTTACCTCGATGGGCTTTTGTGCCATTACCTATGACAACCGTGACACGGGCCTGTCGACGCTCTTTGACGACCATGGACTCGTTGACGTGCTGCCAGCGCTTCTTGGCGAGCAAATCGACGCCCCCTATGACTTGGCCGACATGGCTCGAGATGGCATTTCGCTCCTCGATGAGTTGGGGATCGACAAGGCTCATGTCGTCGGCGTCTCCATGGGCGGCATGATTGCCCAACAACTCGTCATTGATCACCCCGGTCGAGTGACGTCGCTCATTTCCATCATGTCAACAACGGGAGCCCCCTTTGTTGGCCAGCCTTCACCTGAAGCCATTACGTCGCTTCTTCTTGAGCGGGCGGAAACTCGCGAAGAGGCAATTGAACAATCGATAATAATTTCTCGGACTATTGCCTCGCCAGATTTCCCGTTTGATGAAGAACTGGCGCGCGCAAGGGCAGAGATTGCTTATGACCGGTCCTACACCCCTGAGGGGGCAAACCGGCACATGGCGGCAATGATTGTTTCAGGTGATCGCACTGAAGCGCTGAAAGGCGTCACGGTTCCAACCCTTGTGCTCCATGGCAAACTCGACCCACTCGTCCACGTGAGCGGCGGGGAAGCAACGGCTGAAACAATGCCAAACGCCACACTGAAGACCTACGAAGGCATGGGCCACGATTTCCCCATGGAGCACATTGTCGACATTGTGACTGAGATGCTCACCCATCTCAGTCAACACAATCCTTCAGCGGACTAACGCCTCACGCCTCGGGCCAGGGTGAAGGTTGCGTTCTCCGCCCAGCCAATGCTGCAGCAATGAACACCAGTTGAAAGGGCAGGCGCACATAAGCGATGGTCCGGTCATCAAAAGCACCCGAGAGATGGTGTGAGCCTGCCCACAGTGCCATCTGCACATTGGCCGGGAACACGGCCAAAAGAAGGGCAATGCTCAGCCATGGACCCCAAGATTTTCGGCGAAGCATGCCATAAGCACAGGTCAGCTCGACAAGTCCTGACAAGACCGTGAGGGTGGTCCACCAAGACTGCGGGAACACTGACGGCATGAGTTCGTTAAAGGGTTGTGGGTTGAGGAGATGGGCAATGCCGGCAACCAAGAACAAGACCCCAAGGCCAAGTGGTGCAAACCTCACCCAAGCGCTGTTGCGATCAGTGCTCACTGCTCAATCCCTCGGCTGAACCTTGACGAATCCACGTCGCGTACATTGCGGCGTACACGCCGTCTGTGGCGACGAGCTCGTCATGAGAACCAACCTCGACAATGGTGCCGTGATCAATGACGACAATGCGATCAGCACGCTTGGCCGTCGAAAGGCGGTGGGCAATGAGAATGGCCGTTCGATTCTCGAGCACTGCATCAAGGGCCCGCTCAATCGTTGTTTCGCTCTGGAGATCAAGGTTTGAGGTTGCTTCATCCAAAACCAACACTCGAGGGTGAGCAAGGAATGCACGAGCAAGCGCCAACAGTTGTCGCTCACCAGCAGAAAGTGACTGGCCTCGCTCATGGACAATGGTGTCGAGACCATCGGTCAAGCGATCAACCAAGTCGGTAAGGCCTACTCGAGCAACAGCGTCAGCGACTTCGTCATCTGTTGCAGTTGGTCGAGCGAAGACCAAATTGTCCCGAATGGTTCCGGCGAACAAGAACGGCTCTTGCGGCACGACGCCAAGTTGGCGGCGCAGTGAAGAGAAGGTGACTCTCTTCAGATCGTGGCCGTCAATGGAAACAACGCCACTCGTTGGATCGTAGAACCGGGTGACGAGCTTTGCCATGGTGGACTTGCCAGCACCTGTTGGTCCAACAAAGGCAACTGACTCACCTGGATGGATTTCTAAGTTGATCCCTCGCAGCACCAAGTTGTCGCTGTCGTAACCAAAATCAACATCATTAAAGGAGATTGCTCCGAGAATCGTGGGGAGTTCATGCGCAGTTGGGGACTGAGAAACTTCGGGCTCAGTGGCAAACAGGTCACGAAGCTTGTTGATTGATGCTCTTCCTGATTGGAGCGAGTTGTATTGCTGGACAAGAAGTTGGATGGGAGCAAAGAAGCGGTTGAGGTAGAGAAAAAAGGCAACGAGCACACCGGGGGACAATTTGCCGTGGGCGACCATCAGGCCGCCAATGCCGAGGAGGAGTCCTTGGCCAATGATGCCAATGGCCAAAGTCGCTGGACCGTAGATGGCGTTGACGTTGCCCGTGAAGATGTTGGCATTTCGGTACTCGGCCACTACTTCTCGGTGGACCACAATGTTCTGACGCTGACGATTGTTTGCCGTGACAATGCGGGCGCCGTGGAGCGACTCGGACAAGTCGGCCAACACGCCAGCAATGCCATCTCGAATGCGGTCATAACCTTTGTCTGAAGCGTGTTGGAACCAGATCGACAAGATCACAAGCGCTGGAATCACCGCCAAAATGGTGATCGTGGCAAGTTGCCAGCACTGCCATTCCATGATGATGACGATCGTGACCATCGTGAGACCTTGGGTGGCAAAACTCGCAATGCCATCTTGGATGAGCTGCTGCAAGTTCTCAATGTCGCTCGTCATGCGACTCATGAGGACGCCTGCTTTTTCTTCGGTGAAGAAATTCAGCGAGAGTCTCTGTAGATGAGCGAAGACGCGAATGCGCAAATCATGCATGACTGCCGCGGCAAGACGTCCTGAGGTGCGAGTTTGGGCCCACTGAGCTGCTCCACCAACGAGAACAATTGCGGCGTAGCCAATCACGCACCACACGAGGATGTTGAAGTGATACGGAGCATGGCGCAAGCTGTGGTCAATGGCGTAACCGGTGAGCCATGGTCCAGCTTGGACGACCACTGAAGCAATGAGGACAAACAGGCTTGACTCAATGAGCCACCGTGGATAGCGCGTGACGAGTCGGGTCAAGGTGAGCGCTTCAGCCTCATCACCTTCAGGGATTTGGTGGAAGGTGAGATCTGACGGAGCGTGACTTGGCTCACTGGCCTCAATGCGCTTGACGCCCTCTAAGAGCTCGCTTGGAATGCCACCAAAGGGAAGACCACCAACGCGGCCCCCCGGAGGACCGCCCCCGACCATCATTCCGCCGCCACCACCACCCCAACCCACTAGTTCACCCCTTGAAGGTCTAAGGACTCATCAATGGCATCACCAATGGGATCAAGTGCGGCTGCTTGGGCCAGAACTTCCGCGTAGAGCGGTTCGGTTTCTAACAACTCTTTGTGCGTGCCATCGGCCACAATGCGCCCTTCGTCAACGAGCACAACTCGCTTGGCCAGTGAAATGGTTGAAAGCCGGTGGGCCACGATCAGCGTCGTGCGGTTGGCGAAGAGTTGCTCGAGGGCAGCGTGAATTTGTTGTTCGACGTGGACGTCAATGGCACTCGTTGCATCGTCGAGGACAAGGATTGGAGGGTTCACGAGCAAGGTACGGGCAATGGCAATGCGCTGACGCTGGCCGCCAGACAAGGTGTAGCCACGTTCGCCGACGACGGTGTCAAAGCCAAACTCGAGCCGTTCAATGAATGCGGTTGCCCCGGCCGCAAGAGCAGCTTCGCGGACTTGGTGCTCGGTGGCGTTTGGTCGTCCATAGGCAATGTTGTCGCTGACGCTGGCACTGAAGAGGAACGGTTCGTCAAGTACGAGACCAACTCGTGCTCGAAGCGAAGTCAGCGAAACCTCTCGTACATCAAGATCACCAAGGCGAATTGAGCCCTCAGTAACGTCATAGAAACGGGTCAGGAGTCGAGCAATGGTTGATTTGCCCGACCCGGTACGCCCAACAATGGCGACCGTCTCTCCGGGGTTGACGGTGAGAGAGAAGTCTTTCAGGACAAAGTGTGGGTCTGCGCCGCTTTCGGCACCAACACCGGTCGCCGATCCACCTGATGCATGCGTCTCGTGTCCGTAAGCAAATGAGACCTTGTTGAAGGAGATGACCCCAGGATCAGCCGGCAAGATCTTGGCATCAACAGCATCGACAATGGCTGGCTCTTCATCCAAGATTTCAAAGATGCGATCAGCTGAGGCGGCTGCACGTTGGCCCATCATCACGAGCATGCCGAGCATCTGAAACGGGGCTTGCATCATGAACAGGTACAGGTTGAAGGTCAAAATTGCGTCGTAGCGAAGTCGGCCGTTAATGACCATAACCCCGCCGAACAGCAAGACCAAGATGAGCCCGACTTGGGGAAGGTTTTGGATGAGCGGCGTCCACTTGGCCCGGAGGTCAGCGTCTTTGACGTAGGCCCACTTCACCCGTTCTGCGGCATCAGCGAGTTCGTTCACTTGACGCTCTTCTGCGGCAAAGGACTTGACGACTCGAACGCCGTTCACGTTCTCATCAACAATGGTCGCCACATCGGCGAGACGAGCTTGGATGATCCACGACAACGGGAACATGTCTTTGCGCATCTTCAGACCAACGAAGTAGATGAATGGCATGGTTGCCATAGCAACGAGCGCCAAGACCCAGTCAATACTCACCATGTAAGCAAACGCCACGACGGCAATTGAGCAGTTGACCAAGATCAGCGGTGCAAAAGTCGTGTACATCTGCACCGAGCGAATGTCGGAGTTTGCTCGAGAGATCAGCTGGCCTGTTTGGACTCGGTCAAAAAACGAGAACGACATCTTGGTGAACTGCTCGTAGAGCAAGTTTCGCAAGTCGAATTCGAAGTTGTAGGCCATGTCGTAGAGAAAACGTCGAGAAAAGTAGCCAGCAATGCCGGCAGCAACGCCGAGGCCAGCAATGGCATAGGCGTAGGGGAGGATTGAATGCACGACGACGTGATGACTCGGGTTCTGGGTGTTTTCCATGATTGGAGCGACGGCACTGGTGAATGCCCATCGCAAGACAATCGGGATCTGGACCTGAATCATGAGGCCAACAAAGCTGAGCAGCAAGGCGCTAATGAAAGCCAATCGGTGGGTCATGATGATCGGCACGATGCGTCGAAACCAAGACTTTGACTTGTCGCTGTCAATGGTGGCTCGAGGGGCGCTTGCCGTTGAAATCGCTGTGACGGGTGAGAACGGGTCTGGGGTTCCTTGTTGTTGACCAGAGATCCGCTGTTTTCGAACTCTCCTGTTTTGCCCCATCTTGGCAGGCTAGCCACTACAACCGAGGGCCACAGCGAACCGGTGCAGTGACGGTAGCCTTCACGTCGTGACCGCTCCTTCACTCAATGTTCACTGCTCTTCGCACCCACTCATTGCCATTCGGCTGACGAGGTTGCGTGCGACGACGACGCCCAATGCGGAATTTCGTCAACTCGTTGATGAAATTACGACCTACTTGGCCTACGAGGCAATGGGAGATCTGCGTCTTCGTACGACCACCATTGCCACGCCAGTGGTGAGCGGTGTTTCAGCCCAAGTTCTCGATGAAACTCCAATCATTGTGCCCATCTTGCGAGCTGGGCTCGGCATGGCAACTGCGGTTGAGCGAGCGCTGACCCATTCGAGACTTTGCCTCCTCGGGCTTCGCCGCAATGAAGAAACGCTGCAGCCAGAGGCCTACCACGACGGCATCCCAATGGATCTGGCCGGAACTCACGTCATTATTTGCGATCCCATGTTGGCAACGGGAGGCTCACTGTTGCATGCACTGCAAATCGTGACCAGCAGGGGCGCTACTTCCATCACCGCAATTTGCATTCTCGCTGCACAGCCTGGCATTGAGGCAATTGCCGAGCGGTTTCCTGACGTTTCGCTCTATGTTGGCGCCATTGACCCAGTGCTCAATGAGCATGGCTACATCGTTCCCGGACTCGGCGATGCTGGCGATCGCCAATTTGGCCCTCCTGTTCACCACCCCTCGGCGAACTAGACCCCTAGAGGCCAATGTCCTCGTTCCACAGTTCTGGGTGAGCGTGGGTGAAGGTCTGGAGCATGGTCGTGCAGGCCTCATCACCTAGCACAATGACTTCAACGCCAAGTTCTTCGAGCCAGTCGTGTCCGCCATGAAAGGTCTCTGCTTCGCCAATGACGACAGCGCCAATATTGAACTGTCGCACGAGTCCTGAGCAGTACCAACATGGCGACAAGGTCGTGACCATCACGCAATCTGGATAATCCCGACGACGTCCGGCTTTTCGAAACGCGTCGGTTTCTGCGTGAACCGACGCATCATCTTCTTGGACGCGTCGATTGTGTCCTGCGCCGAGCAAGGTGCCGTCTCGGTGGAACAGCGCCGCCCCAATGGGGATGCCGCCCTCGTCGAGTCCAAGTTGGGCTTCGGCAAGAGCGGTTTGCAACATGGTGCGAGCGAGGTCACGGTCAAGGGCTGGACGTGCAGATTGAGTCATAGTCAAAAGTATGCTCGCCTTTATGGGCCAGTCGACGTACCTTGCGCAGATTGGGACCCAAGAGATTGATCTTCCCTTGGTCTCGCTCACGAGCGAACTCGCCATTGCCCTCATGATTACGGTTGATCTGGACGTACAGTTCCTCGATGAAGCGGGTCAGCAACTCGCACAAATCTTGAGCGACCTCCAAGTTGAAGTCGTCGTCACCATTGCGACGATGGGGATTCCCATCGCAATTTCAGTGGTCCATGCACTCAATCTTGAGCAGTATCTGGTTTTGCACAAGACGCCAAAAATCCACTTGAGTGATGCCTCATTTGAATCAGTGCACTCCATCACGACGGCAAGCGAACAGCGACTGCTCCTCGATCGAGCTCGCGAACACCTCTTGCGAGGAAAACGCGTTGCGGTGATTGATGACGTCATCTCAACTGGGGCGTCAGTGGCCGCAGCACTGCGCCTCGTTCGACGCGCTGGGGCTGAGGTCGTGGCTGTTGGGGTCCTCGCAACTGAAGCTTCACAGTGGCGAAGTGCACTCGGTGACGACGCAACGCTTGTCCGAGCACTTGGGGCACTGCCGCTGTTTCGCCCTGATGGTCAAGGCGGCCTCGTCGAAGACTGGATTGGCTAGGAGCAGGAAAACAGCGATGCCCGAGCCGAGGCCCGGGCATCGCTATAGCTCGTCGCTGCTTTCTACCCTAGTTCGCTGAAGCCAAAGAGCTTTCTCGACAGCGTTGGCGCTTCACGGTGCCGGTCACTTTTTCGGCGACGAAATAGACAAACCCAGCAACAAAGATGCCGAGGGGAATTGAGAAGTCAGCTCCTCCGTAGTAGCCAGCCGTGCAGGGGTCTTGACCAAAGGTGGCGCAACTTCCCCCGAGAGCATTTGAAATCGGCGTCATCGAGTGAAAGGGGAAATTGATGGGCGGTGGAGCCTTCGAGAACGCCAAGGTTGCGCACACCAGGCCAACAACAAAACTCACCAGGCCATTCCAATTCAGTCCATGGTTAGCGAAGTAACGACCGTCTTTGTCGGTTCGCTGCAACTCAAGAGGTTCATAGCTGCGCTTTCGTAAGAGCCAATCGGTAATGAAGACGCCAAACCAGGGGGCAATCCAGACAATGATGACGCCAACGAATTCCTTCATATACAGCGAGAAGCTCGCAGCAAAGGTGGCATAGGTCGTGAGCAGTCCAGCGAGCACACTGTCGATCACCACGCACTGATACCGCTTGAGGCGGGGAACAAGTGCTTGAAGCGACACCCCTGAGGAGTAGAGATCAAGCGCATTGATGGCAAAAAGTTGGCAGAGTGCGAACACCATGAAGATGGCAACGAACCACGTTGGCAGTGGGCCGTGACGAAACGCTTCAAAGGGGTTGGCGCCATTCCAAGACGATGTTGCGACGTCTGGCGTCCAATCTCCACCACCGCACAAGAAGGTGAAGGCGAGCGAGCCAAGCAACATGACGGCAATTTGTGGAAGGGCAGTGCCAATGAAGATCCATCCAAGAATTGAGCGTGTTTTTGTGTTGGTTGGCAAGTACCTCGAATAGTCATTTCCGCACTCGGACCAGCCAAGACCCGAGAGGGCAATGACGAACGCCAGACCAGCAGTCTTCAGTTCCCAACTTCCTCCAGATGCAGGGGCGGCAATGGCGTGACCATGGGTCAAAGCAAAGTAGGCAAAGACGCCAAAGATGAGGATGAACGGTGCAATGAGTTGCCGAAAGACCTTCACCATGGTGGCGTGGCCAAAGTAGGGCAAGACCGCTTGAGCGGCAGTGGCGGCAACAATGAACACAACCTTGGCCGTGGTTGAAACCTGAAAGCCAGCGGTCTCTGAGAGGACCACTAACGCGCCAACGATCAAGATGAGTCCCTCGGCCTCGAAGCCGAGCATGGTCGCCCAGTTGAACAGCGCTAAGACCTTGGAACCCTTTGTGCCAAAAGCTGCTCTCGCCAAGGTGAAGGTGGTGGTACCGCCTTGTGGGCCTTGCAGTGAGGCAACAGCGAGCAAGAAATACGACAGGTTGCCAATCACAATCAACGTGGCAGCGGTTGAAAACGAGAAGCCAAAGCCCATGAGGAGTGCCCCATAGATGAAGTTCTCAATGTTGAGGGCTGATCCCGCCCACATTCCAGCCAGATTTCGAGGTCCAGCCCAACGCTCGTGTTCAGGGATGAAATCGATTCCACGCTGCTCTACCTGGAAAGCCAGCGCTTGCGGCTCAACATTGCGCTGAAGGGTCGTCATGGTTTTGGCTTTCTCGCAAACGTCGGTGGTTCGATTGGAAGTTCACCGTAGTGAACTCAAGTGACTTGGCTTGACCATGGTGTTCCAAGGCGAAGAAACCGTGCGCCGATAAGGTTGAGTTGTGTCCAGTCCATCAACAGAGCCACTCGTGATTGCGCAAGGTCTTGAAAAGCGCTTTGGAGAGTTCACCGCCGTCAACGGCATTGATTTCTCCATTGGTCGAGGAGAGTCGTTTGGCTTCCTTGGACCAAATGGTGCGGGAAAAACCTCCACTATGCGAATGGTGGCCTGTATGTCACCGTTTACCGGTGGTTCGCTGAGCGTCCTTGGCATGGACCCAATGACCGAGGGTCCAAAGATTCGGGCCCGACTTGGCCTTGTTCCCCAAGAAGACACGCTCGATGAAGAACTCTCGGTTCTCGACAATTTGTTGATCTATGGGCGCTACTTCGATTTGCCGAAGAAAGAAATCCGCGCCCGAGCAGAGCGACTGCTCGAATTTGCTCAACTCACCGAGCGACGCAACGACAAAGTGGAGCCGTTGTCGGGTGGGATGAAGCGCCGCCTCACCATTGCCCGTTCACTCATCTCGAATCCAGAAGTCCTCATTCTCGATGAGCCAACGACTGGCCTTGACCCCCAAGCTCGACACCTGCTGTGGGACCGGCTGTACCGACTGAAGAGCGAAGGGGTCACGCTCATCATCACGACGCATTACATGGATGAAGCCGAACAACTCTGTGATCGACTTGTCGTCATGGACGGCGGGCGCATTGTTGCTGAAGGTTCGCCACGTGGCCTGATTGAGCAGCACTCGACGAGAGAAGTGGTCGAGCTCCGCTTTGCTATTGACACTCAACATGAACACGCAGAACTCGTCGCTGATCTTGCCATCCGTACCGAGGTTCTTCCCGACCGCGTGCTGCTTTACGTCGAAGACGGAGATGCCACGGTGGCCGCAGTGCATGCTCGAAGCGTGAAAGTTGAAAGTGCACTCGTGCGCAGATCTTCACTTGAAGATGTGTTCTTGCATCTCACCGGACGGACGCTCGTTGACTGACGCAACAGCGAACAACAACCCACAGCGGGTGGGTTGGCCGACATGGGTTCGCGCCCTTTGGGTCCATGGATTCTTCTATTCCCGGGTCTGGAAGGGCTCGATCACGACGAGCTTTCTCTTCCCGACGCTCTACCTCACTGCCATGGGAGTTGGGCTTGGGAGTTTGGTTGACCACCATGTCCATCACGTTGGTGGAGTTCGCTACCTTGCGTTCCTCGCCCCAGGTCTTCTCGCAGGGACGATTCTCCAAGTTGCAACCGGGGAGTCAACCTTTCCCGTGCTTGGTCGGATCAAATGGCAGCGGACCTACTACGCGATGCTGGCAACACCGCTTTCGGCAACCGATGTGGTCATTGGCCACCTCATCTGGATTGCCATTCGCGGCGCAATGGTGTCGTCGATCTTCTTGTTGGTGATGTTGTTGTTCGGCTGCGTGCACAGTCCACTTGCACTCCTCGTCATTCCGCTGGCATCGGTGGCCGCCTTTGCGTTTGCGGCGCCAACAACGGCGTTTGCTGCGACGACGAAAAGTGAGAACTCGTTCCCGTTGTTCTACCGCTTTGGCGTGATTCCCTTGTTTTTGTTCTCGGCCACGTTCTTCCCCCTCGAACAACTCCCAACTGCACTTCGGTATCTTGCGCAAGCAACCCCGCTTGTGCACGTGGTGCTGTTGATGCGGAGCCTCACACTTGGCACCTTTTTCCCTGTGCAGAACCTTGTTGACCTCGGCTACCTCGTTGCGCTCTCCATTGTTGGTTGGCGCTTTGCCAACAAAGCGTTCAAACGTCGGCTGGTCGTGTGATGGCAAATTTGATGAAGCATCGACCTCGCCTTGGTTCACGCCGCGCCCTTCGCCTCGTTGAGCGAAACGTCTACGTCTATCGCCGTGAGTGGATGCTGCTCGTCTCAGGATTTTTTGAACCAATCTTCTATTTGTTTTCCATTGGCATTGGTCTCAACCATCTGGTTGGCGCAGTTCCTTTCCATGGAGCACAGGTGCCCTACACGTCTTTTGTTGCCCCGGGTCTTTTGGCGACCGCTGCGATGGATGGCGCATTGCTCGATGCGACGTTCAACTTGTTTTTCAAATTGAAGATTTCTAAGACCTATGACGCGGTGCTCGCCACGCCGCTTGGCCCTGATGACGTCGCCCTTGGTGAGTTGATCTGGAGCGTGTTGCGAGGGGCGCTGTATGCATCGATCTTTTTACTCATCATGTTGTTGTTTGGCACCGTGACCTCTGCGTGGGCATTGCTCTGCATCCCTGCAGCGCTCATCATGGGAGCTGCGTTTGGTGCCGCTGGAATGGCAGCAACAACCTTCATGCGTTCTTGGCAGGATTTTGATCTCGTGAGCCTTGCCATCATGCCGATGTTTCTCTTTTCGGCCACGTTCTATCCACTGAGTGTCTACCCACTGTGGCTGCAACATGTCGTTGCCTCAACGCCGCTCTATCAAGGGGTGGCGCTTTCTCGAGGACTCGCGCTTGGAGTGTTCTCCTGGTCAATGGTCTTCAACCTTGCCTATCTCCTCGTGATGGTCTTTGCCGGTCTCACCATTGCCAGTTCTCGGATGCGTCGGTTGGTGCTGTCATGAGCAGGACTCCTGAGAGGGAGTTGAGTCTTCAGCGAATGCTCCTTGACAATTGCCGAGACGTTGCTATTGTTCGATTCACGCAGAGGCGAATTGCCGAAGCGGGCAGGTTCAACCGCAGTAATGAGAACTTCCCAGGGGGGGTAGTCATGACAACAGCAATCGACCGCAGGTCGTTCCTCGCACGCAGTGCAGCGACCGCAGGTGGCGTCGTCACCGCCGGTGCGCTCACTGACCTTGCAATGGCAGGGGCCGCAGGCGCAGCAACGTACTCAGGAGTGCTCCGTGTGGGCCTCTTGAACATTCCAACCGCTGGCATTGGCCCAGCCTTCGGCAAGATGGACGCCGCTGGTTTCTCCATGATGCGTGCGATCTACGACCCATTGTTCGTGATTGACAACCAAGGTGTTGCCCAAGGCTTCCTCGCAGAGTCAGGTACGCCATCGAAGGACTACAAGTCTTGGACGATCAAGCTCCGCTCAGGCATCAAGTTCCACGACGGAACAAGCC
>CANGPX010000022.1 GCA_947456095.1 Acidimicrobiaceae bacterium | reverse complement strand
CAAGTTCGATCGCTTCGAAATCGAATGCACCGCCAGCACCCCGTCAAGTCCGCTTTCGAGACTCGTGCGTGGCTTGTCCTGCCAGGTGAACTCGGCGTAACACTCATCAGAAAACACCGGCACGCCATGACGGCGACCCCACGCTGCGACGCTACCTAGGTCTTCGAGTGCGCCAGTTGGATTGGACGGCGAATTCGACCAAAGAAGCAGTGCACGATCAATGTCAGATTGGCCCAGTGCTGACAGGTCGGGTCGTCCGTCACTGCCCTGCGGCACAAACTGCGACCGAAGACCAGCCAAGGTCGCCCCCATGGCATAGGTCGGATACGACACCGCAGGAAACAGCACCGTGTCTTTGCTCGGGTCTTTCAGGTGCAAATATTGCGCAGAAGACGCCACGAATTCTTTCGTGCCAACACAGGCCGCCACGTTGTCAGCATCAAGGGAGACACCAAAGGTGCGCTCAAGGTAGTTGGCAATGGAGTCTCGAAGTTCTTGGCTTCCCGCCGAGGTTGGATAGCCCCGCTCAGCGTTGGCACTCGACAACTTGTCAATGACTTGCTGTGGCGGCGCATCACACGGCGTGCCAATCGAGCAATCAATCGCTGACCCGAAACGCTCAATCGCTCGGGCTCGCAGCGCGTTCAAGCGGTCATATGGATATGGAGGTGGCGTGAAACCCATTACTGCTTCTCTTTCATGAAGTGAGCGAACTTTGCCGTTGCTGCCCGGTCGAGAACGGCGCGAATCAGCACAGTTTCCTCGCCATTTGTTTCTTCTAACACTTCGCCTTCACGGTGAAGTGCTGCCAACACGTCTCCTCGGTCAAAGGGGACGAGCAAGGTTGACACCAGGTCGCCTTTGCGCAACGAATCGCCAATGATCTCCAACAGCTCGGCAATACCTTGTCCGGTGAGCGCCGAGACCGCAACAGCACCCAGCCGAGTGGCGAGCAATTGCGCATCGGGGGAAAGGTCAATCTTGTTCACCACGAGGATTTGCGGCACACCATCGGCATCAATTTCTCGAAGGACTTCATTGACCGCGTCAATCTGGACCTCAACGTCATGTGCCGACCCATCAATGACGTGTAAGACGAGTTCGGCCAAGTGAACCGAATCGAGCGTTGAGCGAAACGCTTCGACGAGTTCGTGCGGAAGTTTGCGAATAAACCCAACGGTGTCGGTCATGAGAATCGTTTCGCCACCAGGCAAGGCAAATTGGCGAGTGCGGGGATCAAGGGTGACAAAGAGCCGGTCCTCAGCCAGCACGTCAGCACCAGTCAAGCGATTGAGCAGTGACGACTTACCGGCATTCGTGTAACCAACGAGCGCAACTTCGTGACGGCGACCACGCTGGCGCGCCGCGCGCTGGGTTCCTCGAGTTGCCCCCACACGCTTCAGTTCAAGTTCTAACTGCACCATTCGTCGAACAAGACGACGACGATCGACTTCCAACTGGGTCTCGCCGGGACCTCTCGTGCCAATGACCCCTGACTGTTGCGACAGCGCAATGCCTCGACCGCGAAGTCGAGGGAGGCGGAACCGCAGCAACGCCAATTCAACTTGTGCCTTTCCTTCAGGACTCGTGGCGTTTTGGGCAAAGATGTCCAAAATCACCGCCGTCCTTGTGATGGCTGTTCGTCCAAGCTGCTTTTCCAAGTTGCGCTGTTGGGCAGGAGTTAACTCATCGTCAAACACCACGGTGTCAGCGTCAACGGCATAGGCAAGTTCAACGAGTTCAGTCACCTTGCCTTTGCCGAGATAGGTCGCTGGATCTGGACTCTCTCGACGCTGGGTGATGACGCCAACAACGTCAGCACCAGCAGTGTCAACCAGCAAGGCCAACTCATCTAAGTGGGCGTCGGTTTCTTCGGTTGTTTGCCCCGACAAGGTGACGCCAACCAGGATTATCTTCTCTCGGATCTCCCGAGAAATCAGGGTGTCGGTAAAAGCCGAGGTCACGCTGAGGCGCCAACCGAGACCGAAATGGTGTTGATCCAGTTCACCGGACCCGACAGCACCACCTCATCTTGGTCTCGACAGTTCACGGTCAAGGTGCCACCGGGGTTATGCACGAGCACCTCTTGGTCAACAAGGCCAGCCACATGAGCAACCACTGCTGCAGCACAGCTGCCAGTGCCACAGGCTTTCGTTGGCCCAACTCCTCGTTCATAGACGACAAAATCGAGTTCACGGCGACTGCGCGGGCTAATCCACTCGACATTGGTGCCCTCATCTGGAGCGGTCGACAACTGAGGCCCAAGCAGCATTGGATCAACGTCGCTCGCTTGGTCAACCACCATCACGAGGTGTGGATTGCCAACTGATGCCCGACGGGCAAAGGCGACCCCTTGAAGTTCCACCTCTTCAAGCAAGGTGACTGGCCCCATGGTCACGGATGCGGTGCCAGACCTGTCGGTGTCGCCGGCAACATAGGTAACCGTTCGCATGCCAGCCCCAGTGGCAATCGTCATGACCAGTGACTGCGTCAACGAACTGAGGTAGGCAGCTTGAGCAAAACAGCGAATACCATTCCCCGACATTTCGGCAATCGAGCCATCGGCATTCCACAGCTGCATGGCAAGATCGCTCGACGTTCCTCGGCGAATGACCATGAAGCCATCAGCACCTTGTTGGTCTCGCCGGGCACAGATGCGCTGCACATCTTCACTGCTCGGGCTGAGCTCAGCGTCCAAGTCAACAACGACCAAAAAGTCATTGCCGCAGCCTTCGTGATAGGTGGCGCTGACCTGTCGCATGACTGCTTGCATCTGCTTAGTCTCGCACCGAACGTGCAGCCGCTTCGAGCGCGGCCTCCAAGGGTTCGGCAATTTCGTCCCGAGAGAACCACTCAATTCGAGGGTCTCGACGAAACCATGCCCATTGTCGGCGAGCAAGCTGGCGGGTGGCCACGACAATTTCTTGCTTGGCTTCTTCCAAGGTCAACTCACCAGCCAAGTGGCGCGTCATTTGGGCATAGCCCGTTGCCTTCGCCGCAGTACGAGCAAGTGGCTGGTTGCGAGCGAGCAATGCTCGCACCTCTTCAACAAATCCTTGTTCAATCATGGAATCAACTCGACAAATGATGGAGCGATCAACGGCTTCTCGGTCGAAATCAATGCCGAGTTGGCGGATCCCAGACGCCGGATACGCCTCAAGTCCAGGGCCAAAGGAAGAAAATGGTCGACCAGAGCCAATGGTCACTTCCAAGGCACGCACAATGCGTCGGGCATTGGTCTTTTCCATGCGAGTGGCCGCCACCGGGTCAAGGGTCTCGAGGCGAGCAAACAGGGCTTCGGAACCGTTTGCTTCCAACTCGGCCATGAGGTCTTTGGCAATGTCGTCGAATTGACCCGGGAGCTCCAGATCATCAATGACGGCTCGATGATAGAGACCAGTCCCGCCAACAAGGAGTGGAATCTGACCCCGTTGTTGCGCACTGGTCATGGCGTCTCGAGCAAAGCCTTGGAACTGCGCGACCGAGAAGTCAGTCTCTGGGTCCACGAGATCGACGAGCCCATGGGGCACGAGAGTTTGGTCGGAGACACTTGGTTTCGCCGTGCCGATCGAAAGGTGGCGATAGACGCACATTGAATCAACACACAAGATGACGACGTCACCGCGGCGCTGTGCCACGTCCATGGCAACGTGGCTTTTCCCACTTGCTGTCGTACCCACAAGTGCAACCGGTGCTGCGGCCATTTTCAGCGTGCAGCGACAGGGATGGAACGACGATGTCGTGGGGCCGCAATCAGTTCTCGGTATTCACCAAGCAAGTGGTGACGTGCCCCGTAGGTGATGGTGACCATTGCATAGGCACCGGCGAGCGCGGCTTCTTTTGGTGCAGCAAAGTGCACGAGTTTTCCTTGGCGAGTTCGACCTGACACGAGCAAAGGATCGGTCTTTGACGGCCCAAGGACCAACACTTCTTCGTCTCGGCCAACACGTTCTTGGTGGCGCCGAAGAGCGGATCGCTCAACGACTCCAATGAGGCGAGCAAAGCGCTCAGCGACAACGTCTTCGGCAATGAAGTCTTCTACCATCGCCGCAGCTTTCGTGCCTTCACGGGGACTGAAGATGAAGGTGAACGAAGAATCCCAGTCGGCCTCAGCGGCGACTTCCAACGTTTCTTCAAACTCCTCATGCGTTTCGCCAGGAAAGCCAACAATGAGGTCAGTGGTGACTGCCAAGTCCGCAATGAGTGCCCGGGCCGCACTGAGCTTTTCCAAGTAGCGCTCGGCGGTATAGCCACGACGCATGGCTGACAGCACGCGGTTTGATCCGGACTGCAAGGGCAAGTGCAGTTGTTCGCACACTGCGTCAGTTTCTGCCATTGCCGCCATCACTTCAGGGCGGAGATCTTTTGGATGCGGCGAGGTGTAACGAACGCGGCGAATTCCCTCGACCTCACCGGCGGCGCGAAGCAGTTCAGCAAACAGTGGGCCTCGACCAGTGAGGTCTCGCCCGTAGGAATTGACGTTTTGGCCGAGCAAGGTGACCTCAGTTACCCCTCGTTTTGCCAGTTCGTTGACTTCCATCACCACATCGGCAAAGGGTCGAGAAACCTCCCCACCGCGCACATCGGGCACGATGCAGTAGGCGCAGGTGTTGTTGCAACCTGTCTGCAGCGTCACCCATGCAGTAAAGGGCAAGGCTCGAACTGCCGTTAAGGCTTGATCAAGATCGCCGCCTGATGGGGCTGGCTCTTCGGGGACCGCCACGAGCTTGCCGGAGCGTTGCACCTGTTTGATGAGGTTCGAAACCTCACCGACATTGTGGGTGCCAAAGACGAGATCAACGTGGCCAACCCGATCCATGATGGCGCCACCTTGGGCTTGGGCCATGCAGCCACCAACGGCAATCACGAGATCATCTCGAGTCTCTCGAAGCGTCTTCAAGTGGCCTAAGTGGGCATAGAACTTCGTATCGGCATTCTCTCGAATGGTGCAGGTGTTGAAAATAATGACATTGGCTTCGTCAACGTTCGTGGTTGCTTCCATGCCTTCACCAACGAGCTGGCCGGCAATGCGCTCAGAGTCGTGTTCGTTCAGCTGGCAGCCATAGGTCGAGATCAAGAACTTGCGGGCCACCTCGACAGCCTACGCAGTTAGTTGCGGCGAGCAAGCGGCTCGGCGCCAAGCACGAGTCCGTGGAGGTCAGCATGTAAAACAGCGACCGTTCCGGCCACACCTTCTTTTTCCATTGCTCGGCGCGCTCCATCAGCCACAGCCTCTGCCTGCTCGCTCGTTGCTATCCCAAGCAGTGATGGCCCAGCACCAGACCAGCAGGACGCGAGTGCCCCCGACGCCGTCAAGGCGGCGAGCAGTGCTGGAGATTCTGGAAACAGCGGGGTCCGCTGGCGTTGGTGGAGTCGATCATCAGCCGCTTCAGGCACCAAGAATCTGGCATCGGCCAAGCCAGCGAGCAAGAGGCCAAGTCGGCCCAAGTTAAACGTTGCATCAGCGCGTGGCACAGTGTCGGCCAACGCAGCACGGGCATCTTTGGTCTTGAGGGCACGGTCGGGCACGACGAGCACAAAGCGCAGCACTGAGTCAAGTGGCAACTTGACGACTCTGGCTTGATCGCCAACCATGCAGGCAGAAATGAGGCCACCTACAACTGATGCTGCAGCATTTTCCGGGTGCCCTTCAAGGGCAACGGCGACACCTAACGGGTCTGGTGACCCAGCTGCTGCGGCTGCGGCCACGGCAAGTGCTGCTGAGGAGCCAAGGCCGCGAGCCAAGGGAACCTCACTCATGACTGTCATGTGAAACCGGTCATGGCCAATCACCGAGCGAGCAACTTGAACAGCTAAGTGTTCTTCAGGTTCGAACTGACCCGCACCTTCACCAAAGGTCTGAAGGGACAACTTCTGCGCTGGGACGATCTCGACTTCAACGTACCGATCAAGGGCCAGAGCCAAGGCATCAAAGCCCGGACCAAGGTTTGCTGCTGATCCAGGAACTTTCGCGCGCACGACCCAACCTTACGCGACGAGCATCGAGGTCTGGAGGGGTTTTGGCCGAGAGATCAGGTCATCTCGGTTTCGAGGCGCTCGGGCGACCAGAGCACCTCTCGAGTCTTTGAGCCATCTGATGGTCCAACGACGCCTTGTTCTTCCAGCATGTCCATGAGGCGCCCAGCTCGAGCAAAGCCAACACGCAAACTGCGCTGCAGCATGGAGGTTGAACCGGTCTGGTTTCGCACGACGAGTTCACGTGCTCTCAAATACAGGTCATCATCAGAACCAGCCGGTGCAGACCCTCCCGAACTTGTTGACCCGCTGCGCCGTTCGCCTTCGAGATCAGACAAAGCAATGATGGGCTCTCTGGTGCCGCCTTGACGCTGCCATTCAGCAACGACCGAGCGAACTTCTTCTTCAGACACCCATGGCGCTTGAATGCGACGGGCAATATTTGACGAAGCCGTGACGAGCAGCATGTCACCTTTGCCAACAAGTCTTTCCGCTCCACTTTGGTCCAAGATGACTCGGCTGTCGGCCAGCGACGAAACGGAAAAAGCCATCCGAGACGGCACGTTTGCCTTAATCACGCCAGTCACCACGTTGACTGAAGGACGCTGGGTCGCCAGCACCAAGTGAATACCGACTGCTCGAGCCATTTGAGCAATGCGCACAATGGACTCTTCAACATCTCGAGCCGCCACCATCATCAAGTCGTTCAACTCGTCAACAATGACCAACATGAACGCCATGCGCTTTGGTGCATCTTCATCTTCCTCATCACCCGCCGGGTCGACAAAGAGTTCTTCGCCATGGACTGCAGCGTGAGCTGATTGGGCCGCTTGGCGGATGCGCTCTTTGTCATTCGGGCGATTTGGACTCACCAGTTCGCCACGGTCAAAGGCCTGATTCCAACCCGTGATGTCTCGGAGGCCATATTCGGCCAACAAGTCGTAGCGGCGTTCCATTTCTTTGACCGCCCAATTGAGCGCGTTGGCAGCCTTTTTTGGATCAACGACCACTGGGGTCTTTAAGTGTGGCAACCCGTTGTATTGCCCAAGTTCAACCCGCTTTGGGTCAATGAGGATCATTTCGACTTCTTCTGGGGTTGAGCGCATCAGCACCGAAGTGATGAGGGAGTTCATGCACGAAGACTTTCCTGATCCGGTCGAACCAGCAATCAAAATGTGCGGCATCTCGGCCAGATTGACCATGACGGCCTTGCCCGAAATGTCCCGCCCAATGGCGACTTCTAAGGGGTGATGGGCTTCGGATGCTTCTTTGGACGACAAAATATCGCCCAAGGCGACGAGTTGACGCTGCCGATTTGGGACTTCAATACCAATGGCTTGACGGCCGGGAATCGGCGCCAAGATCCGGACATCAGGACTCGCCATGGCGTAAGCAATGTCTCGGTTGAGCGAAGTAATCCTGGCTACTTTCACCCCAGCACCGAGCTCCAACTCGTAGCGGGTGACGGTTGGCCCAGTCGTCCAGCCAACCAGCGTCGTGTCAACGCCGTGGGTCCGCAGTGCTTCGACCAACTCCTTGCCAGCAGCGGCAGTTTGCTGTTCGTCGTGGCGGTGTTCTTGACTTCGCTTCAGCAACTCAAGCGAGGGCAACGTCCAGTTGCCCGACACCGTTGGCTTTACTGGCTTCTTTGGCTTTTGTGCCTTTTCTACCGGCTCAAGACCAACAATTTCTGCACCCTCTTCACCGGCCACGGCCGCAGTTGATTTCGGGGCTCCTCGAGTGGCGTCTTGGTCGAATGGCTCATCAGCCTTCACCGCCGGTGTTCGCCGACGCGCCGGTTTCGCCGTTGGTGATGGTGCTTGTTCACCCACCGGCTCGAGGCCGGTTGCACCTTCGAAGCGAGTGGTGTCGAAGAATTCTCGCAGCCAAGTCCCGGCTGCCTGCGAGGTCGATCGTCCAAGATGCCACAGTTCGACTAGAGAGATCCCAGTTGACAGCACCAAGGCATACACGAGGAGTGCAACCAAAACCACGACTGCCCCAGCGGTGCCAATGAGCGAAGCGAGCGACGTCCCAGAAAGTGCTCCTAAGTAGCCTCCAGCATCTCGCAGTACGCTCGGCCTCGCCGACGGCTTCGGGCTGCCATTGGCCAAGTCGGCCAACCCACTGACCGACACCATGGCGAGGGCTCCACCAAGAGCAAAGCGCCGCCAATTGAGGCGAAGGTGGCCAACCAGCACAATTGCACCAGCAGCAATCGCCGCAGGGGCTACGAGCAGTCGACCCCAACCAAACGCCGTGGCCAGAATCGAATTCAGCGTGGTTCCAACTGGTCCAAGCGCATGCACCCAGGTCGCCAGACCAATGAGGATGCCGAAGGTGACGAGCGCAATAGCCGACAGATCAACACCGCTCGCTTGTGCTTGGCGTTGTTCTCCAACAGGAGCAGCCCTTTTTGGCTTTGCTTGAGCGGTGCGCTGACCAGTCGAAGTCTTGTTCGTCGCTCCGTGTTTCGGCGCAGGTTTCTTGGCCGGAGGCCGACGGGAAGGCTCTCGCCCAGAAGGATTTGCCACAGTCCTCCCAGCCTACTGAGTTGCTGTGATTTAGCGGCGGACTTCAGTGCACGTCCCGAGGATTGTTTGGTCACAAGAGCTCCGGCCGTCTTCGAAAGACCGCACCACCTCGCCATAGTTGACTTGACGCGAGGTCACCGGAAAGACTGTGCCCGTGTCAAGCGCCGCAGTCACCGCCTACCTCAAAGCTCTTGACCCGGTAAAGCGCTCAACACTCGAAGTCCTTCGAGCAACCATTACCTCGATCATCCCCGACGCCGAAGAGTGCATTTCGTATCAACTTCCCGCTTTTCGCTCTCAAGGGTTAGTTGTTGCTGGTTTTGGCGCCTTCAAGAACCATCTGAGCTACTTTCCCCACAGTGGCTCAGTGCTGCCCGCCTTAGAAGATGACCTCGCTGGCTATGTCACCTCTCGAGGGACATTGCGCTTTGCCATTGATGAGCCGCTTGGAAGGGACCTCGTGGAGAAACTGATTGCGGTGAGAATCGCCCAAGCAGCGGAAAAATCCTGACGACCGCTCGTGCGGCTTCAAGCGACCAAAACTGCAACGCCTAGGCTTTGCTTGGAGGCAGTGATGACGATTCCTGACAAAAAAGCAACTGATCGATCAAGTCTTCTCGCCCGCCTCGACGGCGTGATTGGTCTTGACCTGACCGTGACGGCAACAAGGCATCACACTCCGTCTCTGCTCGAGATCTCACTGCACGGTGATGATTTGATCGGTCTCGAAGTTGGCGCTGGTCAAGACATCATGGTTGAAGTTCCCGTCGGCAACGCTCAGTTCGTCCGCCGCCGATATTCCATTGTCGACTTCTCACCAACAACTGGAACCATGTCGCTGCTCATTGCGCTCAAAGGCACGGGTTCAGGTGAAGCGTGGGCACTTGCCTTGCAAGCAGGCGATGTTCTTGATGCAGTAGGGCCCCGTGGCAAGCAACCAGTAAGCACACAAGCCACCACTCACCTGTTCATCGCCGACCACTCAGCCGTTGCGGCAACGTCACAAATGATCCGTTCAATCGAGTTTGGACACGTCCACGTCGTGGCATCATTCCCAACGAGCCAAGACGTCGTCTCCTTTGCCGCTCGAGAACCAAGCGTCAAGGTTTCTGTCACCGCCTTGAGTCCAGTCGACCATGGCGACGTCCAGCCGTTTCTTGATTGCCTGAGCGCCTTTGAGGACGACCTCTTTCGCAGCGAAGGTCTCCAGTGCTACCTGAACGCCGAATTCTCTATGGTCAACACCACCAAGGCACTCTTGCTTGAACGAGGCGTGAGCCCGGCTGCAATCGCCACCAAGGCCTACTGGCGGCGCAACAAGTCAAATGCTCCACACGGCGAACCCATCAAAGACTGATTAGACCACTTCAACCACAACGGAAACCACCATGGGTTTGCGCCGTGTCTTTTCGCCAACATGCTTGCCGAGGGCCCGCTTGGCCGCCTTTTCAATCGAAGCTATGGAGCGATCGGGTTCTTTGAGCGCCAAGGTCACTGCCTTTTCAACCGCTTCGGTCGCTGCTTCTAACAGCGCGGCTGTTCGGTCATCTCGAAGCCAACCATGAGCGGTCACCGTTGGGTAGCCAATGGACTTTCCCGACTTGATGTTGACCGCACACGCCGCAACGACAAAACCTTCATCAGCAAGGGTGCGGCGAGTCTTCACCACTTCCCCACCCACGTCGACCGTATTGCCATCGACAAAGACGTAGCCAGCGGGAACGGTTCCCGAAAGCTTGAGCGAGGTGTCAGACAGCGTCACCACGTCGCCGTCTTCGCAGACGAGAACATTGCGATGGGCAATACCAATCCGCTCGGCGAGTTCAGCGTGGTGCACCATGTGGCGGAACTCACCATGGACCGGAATGAAGTACTCGGGTTGGGCAATTTGCATCAACAACGCCAACTCGCCCTGGCGGGCATGTCCAGAGACATGGACGTGGGCGTGGCCAGAGTGGACCACCTCAACTCCTCGACGGTGGAGATCATCAATTACTTGACCAACCGAGTGCTCATTGCCAGGAATTGGGTGTGCCGACAAAATCACCACATCATCGTGCTCAAGGGTCAGGAAGCGATTTGCTCCACGAGCAAGCAGCGTCATTGCCGAAAGGGACTCGCCTTGGGATCCCGTTGACAACACACAGACTTGAGCGGGAGGGAGTTTCTCGGCTGCTTCCAAGGTGATGAGGGCAGATTCTTCAATGACCAACAGCCCCAAGTTGATGCCGAGTTCAATGTTGCGCTGCATTGACCTTCCAAGGGTCGTCACTTTGCGCCCACTGTCAACGGCGGCATCGATGATCTGTTGGATGCGATGCAAGTGGCTAGCGAAACAAGAAACAATGATGCGCTTGTTGCGATGAGCGTGAAAGACGCCCTTTAAGACCGGTCCAACTGACGCTTCAGATTCGGTAAAGCCAGGGTTCTCTGCGTTGGTTGAGTCCGACAAGAGCAGGCGAATGCCTTCACTCGCAGCCAACGCACCAATCCGGGTGAGATCTGTTCGTCGCCCATCAACGGGGGTGAGGTCAATCTTGAAGTCACCTGAATGCAAAATGACGCCTTGAGGGGTGTGGATTGCCAAGGCATACGCGGAGGGGACCGAGTGCGTCGTTGGGATGAACTCGACGTCAACGGAACCAATCGTGCGACGCTCATGGTCGGCCACTTCGTGAAAGGTCACGTGTCGAAGCAGGCGGGCATCTTCTAAGCGTGGACGGGCCAGTGCAAGCGAAAGTGCCGATCCGTAGACATCAATGTTGTCTAAGTGCATGGCGAGATAGCGAATTGACCCGGTGTGATCTTCATGTCCATGGGTCAACAAAATCCCGTCGATCTTGTCTTTGCGCTCCAAGAGCCAGGTGAAGTCCGGAATGATGACGTCGACGCCCAGCATGTCGGGTTCTGGGAACATGACGCCGCAGTCAATGAGCACAATGCGTTCATTTACTTCCACCGCGGCACAGTTTCGGCCAATTTCTCCAAGGCCACCCAAGAACACCACCCGGACATCGCCTGCTGATGGGCGGTGCTTTTTGGGGCGAGGAATGGGAGCTTTTGCTTTGACGGTTGACGTGGGCTTTGCCGACGCTTGCCGTGGGCGTGAGGGTTTAGCCACGGGATGCGACAAGTCGCTCGTAGACGCCGGCTGCTTGAGCGTCGAGTGCGGCATCGGCAATACCCATTGGCAGGCGACATTGCCCGACGGAGAAGCCGAGATGCCGGGCCATTGCCTTGGCGGGAAGTGGATTTGGATACATGTCGGTCCCTTGGAATCGGTAGGACTCAAAGAGTCGAGCATTGGCTTGTTGGGCAACCGTGAGATCGCCTGAGCGAACTCCGGCGAAGAGTTCATGGAATTCTTGAGCGCCCCAGTGCGAAGCCACCGAGATGACTCCAACAGCTCCGAGGCTGGCAAAGGCCAGCGTAAGCGAGTCGTCGCCCGAATACCACTCAAGGCGTCCACGCAGTTCAGTAATACCTTCAGCAGCTGAGGTCAGATCAGCGGAGGCATCTTTGACTGCTACGAGGTTGCTCGACTGATTGGCCAGAAGTCGAAGCGTCTCGGGAGCAATGCGGCGACCCGTTCGAACGGGAATGTCATAGGCAATCACCGGCAACGAGGTTGCTTCGCACACCGCTTGAAAGTGGCCCAAAATGCCACGCTGCGAGGGCCGGTTGTAATACGGCCCCGTCACCAAGATCCCAGCGACCCCAAGCTTCGAAGCAGCAGCCGTCAGGCCAACAGAGTGGGCAGTGTCATTTGACGTTGACCCAGCAATGACAGGAATTGACACCGCTTCAGCCACAGCTTGGAACAGTGCGAGTTTTTCTTCATCGGTGAGAGTTGATCCTTCACCGGTCGTTCCACCGAGAACAATGCCATCAGAGCCAGAGTTTTCAAGTGCCCGAGCCAGAGTCACCGCAGCGGAAAGGTCAAGCGCCTCCTCCTCGTCAAAAGGGGTGACCATTGCGGTCACAACCGTTCCAAAACGAGAAGGAGGCGTCGACATAATGCTTTCAACCTACCAGCGTGGGAGTGACCCACTTTGGAGGTGGACTAGACGAGACCGCGCTCCATTGGCGAAGCGTCAGCAAGTGCGTCTTCGTCCAAGGTCGTGTCTTGCCAGTCTTCAAAGGCAATGGCGCCAAGGTCGGTGAACTTCTTGCGAAGCCATCCGTCACCAGCGTCCAAGAGACCGAGCTTCTTGCAGTTCGGCACAATCTTCGAGAACAGCAGCACTTGGAAGTCCTTGCGGTCCGTTGCTTGGGTCAAGAGCTTGACGGCGTCTTTGACCGGCACGCCCATGCGCTCCCAGACTTCTTGGCTGGCCAAGCGGTCGTTCATGCGAACAGCGGCTTCGAAGGCAAACTCTTGGCGCTCGCGAAGCTCGGCTTGGGTCAAGCCCTGGTAGTACTCCTGCAGCGACAAGATGCCAAAGGCAACGTGGCGAGCCTCGTCAGCCATGACGTAGCGAAGCAGCTGCTTGAGCAGTGGCTCCTTCGTCATCTGGTGAGCGAAGCCGAATGCGGCCAGAGCCAAACCTTCAACCATGACTTGCATGCCGAGGTAGGTCATGTCCCAGTTGGAGTCGTTGACGATGTCATCGAGCAACATGCCGAGGTGGCCGTTCATCTGGTAGTGGCCGTCGAGCTTGTCGTTCAAGTACTTTGAGAACACTTCGACGTGACGAGCCTCGTCAGCGACTTGCTGAGCGGCGTAGTACTTGGCGTCAATCCATGGTGCAGTTTCGACGATCTTCGCGGTGCAAACGAGTGCGCCCTGCTCACCGTGCATGAATTGGCTGAGTGACCACTTTTGGTTCTCAATGCCGAACTGAATCCATTCCTTCTTGCCCCACTTTTCAACAACGGTGCCAGAAAGGTCTGCGTTGAAGAAACCGGACTGGTCGTCGGTGTAGGCCTCTTCGGCCAACTTCCACGTGTCGACTTCGGTCTCCCAAGGAAGATCAGTTTGACCATTCCACTGGGCCTTCTTCGACTTCTCATACAACTTGTCAAGTCCAGGGCGGGCACCTTTGGTGTAGTCCCACGTGAACAGGGTCTTGCAGTTGTTGTCAACGGGGTGCAAGCCGTTGGCCTCTTCCACGCCAACAACGGAGAAGATTGCTTCATAGTCAACAACGTCAGTTCGTCCAATGAGGTCGAGGTTCGACCGCATGGTGTCTTGTTCGTCAGGTGCAATGGTCATGTGGTTGACCGGCCTTTCTTTCGGGTTGTGGTGGAAGGTTGCTGCAACGGTTGGCTGGTGCTTGAGGCCACCATGCCAGGGATAAGAAATTGGTCGACGAAGGGGCGCACTGCCGCTTCATCTTCGAGGTTGAGATCAGATGAAGGATCCGTGAGATACGACAGAATCAAGCGCACCACGATTTCAGCGGACCGACCTGCTCTTTCAGGTTCCAGCCATCGGGCAAAAAATGGCTGGGCGAACGCTGCGGCCGAAGCCAAGGTTTCGTCCATCTGGCCGAATCGAAGTCGGCTCATCACCAGCTCTGGCTCACTGAGTTGCATGGCGTTGAGCGTCTCATGATTGAGTAAGTACGCAGAAGCAACAGTCACCATTGACACGACAAGCTCAGACAGATCGCCCGCTCGTCCCATCGAGACCGCCAAGGTTGAATAAAAGCGTGCGACTTCGGTCTCTAACGCTGCTGCGAAGATGGCCTCTTTGCCGCCAGGGAAGGTGCGATAGACCGTTGCCCGTGAGCACTGCACTTCGCCGGCAATGTCGTCAATGGTGACCTTGCTTGCACCAGTGCGGGCAATGCACAGCAGTGCAGCGTCAATCAACTTCAGCCGGTTGGCGGCTGAATGATTCACACTGCTTGGCGTCGCGAGCGAATGAGGCATTGCTTGGGACAATACGACCTTTTCTGTCTCATTGTCAACGGACTGTGAAAAGAAATTTCAAAGCAGTGTTGCAAACTCCTAGGCGGCAATGCCACCCAAGAGTTCATCGCGAACGAGCACCCGAACTTGAGCTGGGTCAGAAAGGTCCCACCTGCCAGCAGCACCCATGTAGCTGAGCACCATCCGAGCAAGATAATCAGCCGCATCAGCGGGCCTCACCCCCTCTCGCAACTCATGCAGTTCAAGGTATGGCAAGAGGAATTCACCAATGAGTGTTCGAGTCGTTACGCCTTTTTGGGCGAACGTCGACTCAAGCAGTTCCGGTTCTGTTGACAGGACAAGGTGCAGTACTTCATGTTCCACAATGGCCCGATGTGCATAGGCCAACCCCTGCTCCATCACCGTTTCAAGGGTCTTGGCACCTTGAACAGCTTGCAGAAGTCGCTCAAAGAAGCGGTCGTATTCAAAGGCGACGACGGCTTCAAACAACTCATCTCTCCCGCCAGGGAAATAGCGATACAGCGTCGCCCGTGAGACTCCAGCCGCTTTTGCCGCATCTTCAAGCGAAGTTCTCCGTGGCCCCCATTTTGCAATGCAGGCATAGGTCGCTTCAATGAGAGCTCTGCGCTGATCTGGCGAGTTCGCCACCTTGCTCAGTCGACGGTCCAGAACGAGTTTGACCGCAACAATGCGTTGAGGTCCCCATCGCCACGCTTGGCCTTTGTTGCTTCAACTTGGTCGTTCATCAACTCGCCATACTCGGCACGCTCGACGTCACGAAAAACTCCAATTGGCGTCGGCATGGTTGGCCCAGTGCTCAGCCGCGACAAGGCAAAGGCAAGTGCGGGATCTTCACGATGGACATCGTGGATGATGATGTTGTCGAGGCCAACTTCAGCGACCGGCACAACGGCCAACTCGCCATTAGCTCGACGGGTAACACCTTTGTCGAAGTCAGCGCCAAACAAGATTGGCTCGCCGTGGCGGAGGTTGATCAGCATCTCAGAGCGATTGTCCTTGGCGGTGATTCCTTCAAATGCCCCGTCATTGAAAACGTTGCAGTTCTGATACACCTCGACAAACGATGCGCCCTTGTGCTCATGGGCACGACGAAACATCTCTTGCATATGGGCCCGGTCCATGTCATGGGTGCGAGCAACGAAGGTTGCTTCTGCGCCAATGGCCACTGAAATGGGGTTGAAGGGGTGATCGAGTGAGCCAAATGGCGTCGACTTTGTGATCTTGCCCTCTTCAGAGGTCGGTGAATACTGACCCTTGGTGAGACCGTAGATCTGGTTATTGAACATCAAGATGTTCAAGTTCACATTCCGGCGCAGTGCATGGATGAGGTGGTTGCCACCAATTGACAGTGAGTCACCGTCACCAGAAACAACCCAGACATCTAAGTCGGGCCGTGAGGTGGCAAGACCTGTGGCAATCGCTGGCGCACGACCATGAATGGAGTGCAGGCCGTAGGTCGACATGTAGTACGGGAACCGAGCAGCACAGCCAATACCCGAGACGAAAACCGTCTTTTCTCGACGAACGCCGAGGTCAGGCATGAGCATCTGGACTGCAGCCAAGATTGAGTAGTCCCCACATCCAGGGCACCACTTCACTTCTTGGTCGCTCGACCAGTCCTTGCGGGTTGTCAGAGGAATTTCTACGGTCGTCATCAAAGTGCTCCCAACTGCTCAGCGATTGCGGCTTCAATTTCCGCAGCCCGGAACGGACTGCCCTGCATCTTCGAAAGGCTCTGCGCGTCAACCAAGAATTCAGCCCGCAGCATGCGTGAGAGCTGACCCAGGTTCATTTCTGGAACGAGCACTTTGTCGTAGCGACGAAGCACTTCGCCCAAGTTCTTCGGGAACGGGTTGAGATGACGAAGATGCGCTTGAGCAACTTTTTCACCCTTGGCCCGAGTGCGTTGCACGCCAGCGGCGATGGAACCCCAGGTTGAACCCCAGCCAATCACCAGGAGGCGTGCATCACCATCTTCGTCATCGACCTCGAGATCAGCAATGTCGTTGGCAATGCCATCAACCTTGGCTTGGCGCAAGTGCACCATCTTTTCGTGGTTGACATTGTCGTAGGACACATTGCCGGTTCCGTCAGCTTTTTCAAGACCACCAATGCGGTGCTCGAGTCCAGCAACGCCAGGAGGCGCCCACGGGCGAGCCAAGGTGTCTGCGTCACGAAGGTACGGCCAGAACACGGCCGTGCCATCTTCTTTGACGTGGTTGGGCTCGGTGGCGAAGTTGGCTTCAATCGTGCCAAGCGTCGAGGTGTCAGGCAGCTTCCATGGCTCAGTACCGTTACCGAGGTAACCGTCTGACAGCAAGATAACTGGCGTGCGGTACTTGACCGCAATGCGACAAGCCTCAATGGCTGCTTCAAAGCAGTCACTTGGTGACTTTGCCGCAACGATTGGCAACGGTGCCTCACCATGACGGCCATACATTGCTTGGAGCAAGTCAGATTGCTCGGTCTTTGTTGGCAGACCGGTTGACGGACCTCCACGCTGAATGTTGACCACGACCAGCGGCAACTCAAGACTGACGGCCAGACCCAAGGTCTCACCTTTCAGTGCAAGGCCTGGACCAGACGTCGTCGTCACTCCGAGTGAGCCGCCATAGGCCGCACCAAGAGCTGCGCCGATCCCAGCGATCTCATCTTCTGCTTGAAAGGTGCGAATACCAAATTCTTTGCGCTTGGAAAGCTCATGCAAGATGTCTGAGGCGGGCGTAATTGGGTATGACCCCAAGAACATTGGCAAATCAGCCATCTTGGCGGCGGCAATCAGGCCCCACGACAGCGCAGTGTTGCCCGACACATTGACGTAGTCGCCAGGAGCAAACACCGATGGACGAACTTCATAGCGTGCGTCGAAGAGTTCAGCAGTCTCACCAAAGTCATATCCAGCACGAAATGCCCGAGTGTTGGCATCTTCAACCTGGGGTTTTCCACCAAACTTCGAGTGGATCCACTCCAAGGTGGCGTCCGTTGGACGGGTGTAGAGCCAGCTCACGAGACCAAGGGCGAAGAAGTTCTTCGACCGCTCGGCATCTCGGGGCTTGACGCCGGCTTCTTTGCCAGCTTCTTTGGTGATCGAAGTCATGGGGACCTCGTACACCGTGAACTGGTTGAGCGAACCATCAGTCAGTGGGTTTTCGGCGTAACCGGCTTTGGTAATTGAACGCTCATCAAAAGCATCGGCGTTGATGATGAGGGTTGTCCCCCGCTCCATCACGCCCATGTTGGCCTTGAGGCCCGCTGGGTTCATGGCAACCAGCACCGTTGGTGCGTCGCCAGGGGTTGAGATCTCATGGTCGGAAATTGCTACCTGGAATGCCGACACACCAGCCAAGGTTCCAGCAGGGGCCCGAATCTCAGCGGGAAAGTCTGGGAACGTCGCCAAGTCGTTACCGAGCGTTGCGCTCGATGCGGTGAACCGGTCACCCGTCAGCTGCATCCCGTCGCCGGAGTCTCCAGCGAACCGAATGACTACTCGGTCTAGTTGCTCGGTCTGCCTCGTCGTCACCGTTGACCACCTCTCACTCTCGAACACGTTCGCCAACGCTTCGTCAGAAGTTCGCTGGCGTGCTCGTTCACTCTACAGGGGCACCACGGTGGGGATTCGCTACTTCTTCGAGGTCTTTGGAGAAACAGTGGATTAAAAAACAACAATGCCTCGACCCAAATGGGTCGAGGCAAGGTTGCGTGACGTTGTTTCGCAACTAGGCAATGGTGATGGCCTGGTCGAGATAGACGTCTTGAATCGCGTGGATGAGCGCTGCACCTTCAGCGGTTGGGCGCTGGAAGGCCTTGCGTCCAACAATGAGGCCCTGGCCGCCGGCGCGCTTGTTGATCACCGCAGTGCGCACCGCTTGAGCCAAGTCAGAGTCACCCTTTGATTCACCACCGGAGTTGATCAGGCCAATGCGTCCGTTGTAGCAGTTCACCACTTGCCAGCGAGTGAGGTCAATGGGGTGGTCAGTCGTAAGTTCGCTGTAGACCAGAGGATCGGTTTTGCCGAACTTGACTGAGTTGTAGCCCCCGTTATTCTCGGCTTGCTTTTGCTTGATGATGTCGGCACCAATGGTGACGCCTAAGTGGTTGGCTTGCCCAGTCAAGTCAGCTGAGGTGTGGAAATCGCCATCGTCGTTCTTGAACCCTGGGTTGCGCAGGTAGCACCACAGCACGGTGAACATGCCAAGGCGGTGCGCTTCTTCAAAGGCGGCTGAAACTTCTTGGAGCTGACGGTCAGATTCTTTGGAACCAAAGTAGATCGTCGCACCAACGCCAACTGCGCCAAGGTCAGCAGCTTGTTGGACGCTTGAGAACATGATCTGGTCGTAGGTGTTTGGGTAGTGAAGCCAGTCGTTGTGGTTGATCTTCACAATGAACGGCATCTTGGTCACATAACGACGTGAAACAGCCTTCAGCACACCAAGAGTGGTGGCGATTGCGCTGCAGTCCCCAGCCATGGCGAGTTCGCACAGCTGTGCGGGGTCGAAGTACTTCGGCACCTTGGCGAAGCTTGCGCCACCGGAGTGCTCAATACCTTGGTCAACGGGGAGAATGGAGAGGTAGCCCGTTCCGCCGAGGCGACCGTGGTTGTACAGCGTGCCAATGCTGCGCAACACCGTTGGGGTGCGGTCAGTCTCAAGCAGCACTCGATCAATGAAGTCCGGCCCTGGAAGAACAAGGTTCTCCTTGGCAATGGCTGTAGCGGTGTGGTTGAGCAGATAGTCGGCATCATTGCCAAGAAGATCGTGAATGTCCATGCCGAGATGCTACATAGCACGGCTGAGGGGAGGTGAACCATTTCGGTGAAATCTGTTTTGCCTGGTCAACAATCACCAACCTCATACCTCGGCTAGCGTGGCACCGGCTCGAACCTTCGAGACCGGAACCGACTCCAAAAAGATGACTTCAATGACGCAGCCGCTCACACACCACAACAAAGCGGCCACCCGATGAGCCGGGCTGAACGTGACGAACGTCGCCACGCAGCAAAAGTCGTCGATGACGCAATTTTGGCCACGATTTCGGCGGACTACCCAGGTCTGCACTTGCCACCAATTGCCTATGTCATTGCCGCGTACAAGGAAAAAGACAACATTGGTCGAGTCTTAGAGGGACTCCCGAAAACCTTGGCTGGCCTCGACACTCGAGCCATTGTCGTTGTTGACGGCAACGACGACGGCACCGGGGAAGTTGCGAGAGCTGCGGGTGCTGTCACTGCAATCGCACCAGTGAATCGCGGCCAAGGTGCAGCGCTCAAGGTCGGCTACCAAATTGCCCGAACCTTTGGCGCCAAATTTATCGTCACTGCTGATGCCGATGGTCAGGCAAATGTCGAAGCCTTCGAAGGAATTGCCGCCCCACTGGTTGCTGGTGAACTCGACTTCGTCAACGGTTCGCGCATCCTCGGCGCCACAGAGGTGAAATCGGCTGCCCGCAACTCGGGCATCTTCATCTTTGCCCATCTCATTTCTCTGGCAACGAGAACAAGGGTCACGGACACGGCAAATCCCATCAGAGCCTTTTCAACCGAACTCTCAGAGAAGATCCAACTCGATGAGCCACAATTTCAAGCATCGGAATTGTTGATTTCAGCCATCATGAGCGGGGCAAGATTTGGTGAGCGGCCAATGACGATGAAGCGCCGCACAAGTGGCAAGTCCAAAAAAGGTGGCAACTTCTCCTACGGCAGAAGTTATGCCCGAGTGGTCTTCCAAACGCTGCGCCGAGAGCGACGCAAGAACAAACTCACGCGGTAAACGACTCCCACGTCGCATCGAGCCCCCGCTCGAGCGTCCACGTTGGCGCGAAACCAATGTCTTTCGACTTTGACACGTCGACGATCACCGCAGGCATTTCTCCTGGCTTTGGTGCGATGTGCGTGGCCGGAATCTCACAACTTGTCGCTGAAACCGTCATTTCATGCAAGGTATTCACCGAGACGGAGCGGCCGCCACCAGCAATGAACGTCGCTGAGGTTTGAAGCTCAAGCCCAAGGAGCAAAGAGTTCACTGCATCTTCAATGTAGATGTAGTCACGAACCTGGGTGCCATCGCCATAGATCTCAATGCCCTCACCGACCAGTGCTGCTTTCATCATTCGAGCAATGATTGAATCTTTCAGCTGCATTTCTGCGCCATAGATATTGGTGAAGCGATTTGCCGAGGTGATGATTCCATAAGAACCGGAATATCCAGCCATCAACATCTCGCACGCAGCCTTCGTTGCCCCGTAGGGCGTGAGAGGGCGAAGCGGCATGCTTGCGGTGATCGTGTCAAAGCCAACGTCTCCAACGACGGCATTGGTCGAAGCAAACACAAATCGAGAAATTCCCTGCTGTCGACAGCCTTCGAGGAGTCGCTGTGTCATTTCCAGGTTTGACACGTAGACACCTACGGGATCCGCCACAGATTTCAGCACCGACGTAATGGCAGCCAAGTGGATGACCGCGTCAGGTCGATGAGCAAAGCATGCGTCAATGGCAGCCTGCTCGCGCAGGTCACCTCGTTGCTCGACAATGCCAGCAACATCAAACGCAAAGGGAACGAGATCGGCAACAACCACCTCATCACCGCGCCTCTTGAGCGCTCGGACGACGTGGTGGCCAAGAAACCCAGCACCACCAGTGACGAGAACCTTCATGACATTTCCTCCAACGGTTGTAGTCATTGCCAAACGTTGAGCCAAAACTCACGATTCCCCCTTTCAAAAGCGGGGGTTTGGCACTGAACGACTCAGATCTTCTTCTTCGACACCGGAACGGTTGTCTTTTTTCGATTCTTCTTTGGGCGACCCGAACCAAGTGCTTCGAGTCGGTCGCGCACGTCGTAGGCAGCAGGTTCAGCAATCAGCACTCGGGCAAACCACTCCCTCGCTGCCGGCAAGTCGCCCGCTCGGTCGTAGAGATCAGCCAACGCGTACCACTGACGAATATGGCGACCAGATGGGTTGCGAAGGACCTTCGCTCCCCCTTCGTTCACGAGAACCGCAATGGCCTCGGTCAACTGATTGTTATCAGCCAACGAACCGGCGTAGACAATGCGGGCTTCTGCCAGCACGTCTGCTTCTGGCGAGAGTTCACGAAGGCGCTCATAGAGTTTCTTGACAGATTTCGGGTGCCCAAGAGCACGTTGGCAGTCCATCTCGGCAGGCAAATACTGTGGATCACCCGACAACGTGAAGTAAACCTCCAAGTGACGTGCCGCATCACGCCAGCGACCACCGCGATAGTTCGCGAGTGCTGCAAGTTCGCGAACGGCAATGACGTCAGGGACTTCATCGAGAAGGGGACGAAGTGACGCAATGGCTTCTCCGTAGCGATGCCGGTCATATGAATGCATGGCGTCGGTCATATATGACACGAGAACTTCGCGTCGGTGAGCCGTCGCTGACTCAGCGGTCTTGCGGATAGCGGCACCAACATCAGCGGGCAACTGTCGCTCGTTGACGCCAACACGTTTGGTTGCGACTTGAATTTTCTCACCACCGCTGCGGCGCTGACCTGCATCGTCAGTACGAACCCACACGTCTTGCTGCGGCGGGCCCTCAGTTGGCGCGCCGAAGGTTGGGTCAAAAGGTTTGCCCGCATCTTCGTCATTCAGTTCAACCTGGCGAGCTCCACGACGTGCCACTCCACCCCAACTCGCTGGCATCTGTCGTTCTGGGGCATCTTGCTCCCAGGGACGTTGGCGCGAGCGATCGCTCGACCGCGGGGAACGATCGCCATAGGGACGGTCACCCGAACGCTGTGGTCGATCACCTTGGGGGCGACTGCCGTATGGGCGGTCACCTTGTGGGCGTGCTGGACGGTCGCCATAGGGACGGTCACCCGAACGCTGTGGTCGATCACCTTGTGGGCGACTGCCGTATGGGCGGTCACCTTGTGGGCGTGCTGGACGATCTCCATAGGGACGGTCGCCTGAACGCTGCGGTCGATCACCTTGGGGGCGACTGCCGTATGGACGATCACCTTGGGGACGTGCTGGTCGGTCGCCGTATGGACGGTCACCTTGAGGACGTGCTGGACGATCTCCATAGGGACGGTCGCCTGAACGCTGCGGTCGATCACCTTGGGGGCGACTGCCGTATGGGCGGTCACCTTGTGGCCGAGATGGACGGTCGCCGTATGGGCGGTCACCTTGTGGCCGAGATGGACGGTCGCCGTATGGGCGGTCACCTTGTGGCCGAGATGGACGGTCACCGTATGGGCGATCACCCGAACGCTGCGGTCGATCACCTTGGGGGCGACTGCCGTATGGGCGATCACCTTGTGGACGTGCTGGACGGTCGCCGTATGGACGGTCACCCGAACGCTGCGGGCGATCTCCTTGTGGGCGACTGCCGTATGGGCGGTCACCTTGTGGGCGTGCTGAGCGGTCGCCGTATGGACGGTCACCTGAACGCTGCGGACGATCACCTTGGGGGCGACTGCCGTATGGGCGGTCTCCTTGGGGTCGTGCTGGACGGTCTCCATAGGGACGGTCGCCCGAGCGCTGTGGTCGGTCACCTTGTGGGCGGCTGCCATAGGGACGCTCCCCCTGAGAGCGAGGAACCCATGTTGGTCGATCCTCATCGCGAGGAGTCCGTGGTCCACGGGAGCTGTTATCACCGCTACGACTTGATCCTGGACGACCTCCCGATGGTGGTCCTGAGCGACCTTTCGCGCCTCTGTTTGGGCGCGAGTCATCTCCATCGTTGAAATTTGCCATTGGAAGAGTCTACGACACTCTCGACCCACTGCCGACGAGTTTCCTCAGCGATCAAACGGGTTCTGAGTGATCCACGGACGCGACGAAGCCCCCTCGCTGAGCGAGGGGGCTTCGTCTATCGAAATCCCGGCGGCGTCCTACTCTCCCAGGGGGTCTCCCCCCAAGTACCATCGGCGCTGGTGAGCTTAACTGCCGTGTTCGGCATGGGAACGGGTGTTTCCCCACCGCCATGGCCACCGGAAACTTTGCGCTGGGTTGCGACAGACTCCTCCCTGAAGGGGAATCGATGCCGGAACCCCAAGCGGCTGCGAAATCGCAGCCCTTGAGCGCTCCAGAGCGAGCACGAACATATGTCCAAGACCTCGGCCGATTAGTACCGGTCAGCTGAATGGGTTACCCCACTTACACTTCCGGCCTATCAACGTGGTCGTCTAGCCACGGGCCTTACCAGGTTAACCCTGTGAGAGAT
>CANGPX010000021.1 GCA_947456095.1 Acidimicrobiaceae bacterium | reverse complement strand
TGGCTCACTCCCGGTGACGAGATAAGCCTGGGCTTGATTGACGAGCCCGGTCACCATGGATTCGAGCAGTGGCGCTTCAATGGCTGACCCAACTTGCGAGACGTTTCGCCGATGAAGTGCCGCGAGTGCGCCAATTGCGCCATAGAGACCAGTGATCACATCAGAAATTGGCGTGCCAACGCGAAGGGGTTGTCCGCCTTGCTCTCCAGTCACATCCATGATTCCCGAGCGAGCTTGCGCCAAAAGGTCAAAGGCTGGAAGAGCTGAAAGTGGGCCACCCGATGCCGCCGGGGTAATCGACACCCAAATGAGATGAGGAAATTGCTCTTTCAACGCAAGAAGTCCAAAAGCTTCGCGCTGATGGGGAAGGAAATTCTCAACAACGATGTCTGCTTGCTTGGCCAGGTCGAAAATGAAGGCTCGATCTTCTTGACGTTCAAAATCAGCCAAGACACTTCGGCGATTGCGATTGGTGGTGAGGTAATACGTCGCGGTTCCCTCAAAATACGGTGGTCCAAGTTGGCGCACTGGGTCACCCACCTCTGGCTGTTCAACTTTGATGACGTCAGCACCAAGGTCGCCGAGTACTTGGGTGGCAAAAGGGCCAGCGAGCACGCGAGAAAGGTCGAGTACTTTCACCGACTCAAGCGGAAGCCCCGTGCCTTGCGAAGCTGCGTCAACAGGCCACGTCACCACGTTGCACGGCTCGATGGGTTGTGCATCACAACACTTTGGAGAGGAAGTCTCGCAACCGGGGATGGGTTGGCTGCGTCAAGACCACCTTTGGATCACCCGATTCAACAATCACACCGCCATCCATGAAATACGCCGTATTTGCTACTTCGCGAGCAAAGCCAATCTCATGGGTCACCACCACCATGGTCATGCCGTCTTCTGCAAGTGACTGCATCACCGACAGCACCTCTCCAACAAGTTCTGGGTCGAGCGCAGACGTTGGCTCGTCAAAGAGCAATAACTTCGGATCCATGCACAACGCACGAGCAATGGCCACACGCTGCTGCTGACCACCAGACAGCTGCGAGGGATACGACGATGCCTTGTCGGCCAAGCCCACTCGATCAAGCAGGGCAAGTGCCTTCGCCTCGGTGACGGCTCGATCGCGTCGAAGCACCGTTCGGGGGCCAATCATGACGTTGTCGAGTGCGGTCATGTGGGGAAACAGATTGAAGCGCTGAAAGACCATGCCAATTTCTGCACGCTTGGCGCAGATTTTGCGATCACTGAGTTCGTAGAGTTTGCCTCGCCGCTGTTCGTAGCCAACGAGTTCGCCATCGACGGTCAACCGACCAGCAGAAATCTTCTCCAAGTGATTGATACAGCGAAGAAAGGTAGATTTGCCCGATCCGGAAGGTCCAAGCAAACACGCCACTTCTCCTCGGGCAACGCAAAGGTTAATCCCTTGAAGGACATGGAGGTGACCGAAACGCTTCTCGACGCCTTCGGCGTGCACCATGAATTCACTCGTCATGGCTTGCCCAGCGAACTTGCCGTGACATGAGGACTGCGACCAAAGCTCTTTCGCAGGGTCTCAAGCAGTGTTGGCGGAGCACTCGTGCCGACCCCACGGCCGTAGTAGCGCTCGATGTAGAACTGGCCAACCGACAACACTGAGGTCATGGCGAGATACCAGCAACATCCCGTAATGAGCAACGGAGGCACGAGGTAGTTCAAGTTATAGATGTTTTGAATGGACCGGTAGAGCTCGCCGCCCCCGCCAAGTGCCGCACCGACCAGTGAAGTCGTCTTCAGCATTGAAATGGTCTCGTTCCCAGTTGGCGGCACGATCACTCGCATGGCCTGTGGCAACACAATCCGGCGAAGTGACTGCACTCGCCGCATACCAAGTGCTTGGGCAGCTTCTAACTGACCACCATCGACCGCAAGAATTCCGGCTCGCACAATTTCAGCCATGTAGGCCGCTTCGTTGAGGGAAAGACCAACAATGGCCACAAGGAAGAGGTTGGTGACGTATTGATTGGTGGAAATCTGAAATAACGAAGGCCCAAAGGGCACACCAAGTGAAAGGGTTGGATACAGCCAGGCCAAGTTGGACCAGAAGATGAGTTGCACATAAACCGGAGTTCCTCGAAAGAACCAGAGGTACACCCAACTCACATAGCGAAGTTGGCGATTGGTCGACAGACGCATGGTCGCAAGCACGATCCCAAAAACCACACCAATAGCCATTGCAGCAGCCGTTAATTCAATGGTGACGAGGGCTCCATGGATGACCGAGGGATCAAAGAGATACCTTCCAACGGTCGACCACTGGAATCGTTGGTCATTGTGCACGCCGTTTCGGTCAATGTGGGAAACGAGCGTGTGCACAAACATCGCCACCAGCACGGCCAACACCGCCGCTGAAATCCAGCGTCCGTAGTGGCGAAGGGGAACTGCTTCAAGATGAACAGCGCGAGACGCCGCCGACTCGGTTGAGCCGGCGGCGTCTCGACTTCGTTCTTCGCTACTCGGTGTCGTCATTGATTCCCCACCTCGCAGCAGCGAAAACTAGAACTGAGCCTTGTTCAAGGTGATCGCCTTCGCCCCACCAGATTGGCCCCAGAACTTGAGGATCGCTTTGTACTGACCGTTCGCGTAGATGTACTGAGCAGCAGCCAAGATTGCCTTGTCAAGACCCGAGTAGGTCTTGCCAACAGCAAATCCATACGGAGCTGCAGCAAATGGCTTGCCCGTGTTGACAAACACACCATTCGAAGTGGACACGACATAGCTTGCAATTGGCTGATCCAAGAAGCCAACGTCAGCATTGCCTGACGACACGGCCAAGTTCGCAGCCGTCTGGTCACCAAAGGCCAGCACGGTCACGGTTGCCTTGTGAGCCTGCGTGCACGCAGCTTTTGCAGCAGTGGCGTCGGCTTCTTCGGTGGTGCCGGACTCAACCGCAACCTTCAAGCCACACATTTGGGTCAGGCCACTTCCCGTCATTGCCTTGTGGCCCTTTTTCGTGTAGAAACTTTCGCCAGCCATGAAGTAGTCAACAAAATTGACGACCTTTTCCCGGGCCTTGGTGTCAGTGAACGAAGAGGCGCCAACGTCGTAGGTGTTTGATTGCAGCTTCGGGATAATTGAGTCGAAGCCTTCGTTGGTGATTTGCACTTGGAGGCCAAGTACTTGACCAATGGCCTTGATGAGGTCAGCGTCCATACCAATGACGGTCGTGTTGTCGCCGGCCAAGTATTCCATTGGGGCATACGAAGCGTCAGAAGCAACGCGCAAAATACCCGAGTTCTTCACTGCTGCAGGGAGCTTGTTGGCAATTGCTGTCTGCTTGACAATCTTGCCCCAAGTGGCTGACTTGTTGGCTGCTCCTGCTGGTGCGCTTGAGACAAGCGTGAGTGGCAGCACCGCCGCGGTAGCGGCAGTTGCGAGCTTCATAATGGACCGGTGCATGGGACCCCCCTAGATGTTGTGGTGAGCAATTGTCGCACAAATGCTTCAACCACACCGAAAAAGTCTCAGGAATTCATCTTCTGTTCACGAAGGATGACGAAGATGGCTCCCGACCCAACAACGGCTACGCCAGCTGCGGTAAAACACGCGGCATGCAGCGCATCCATGAACGCAAACGACACTGCACGCTGCGCTGTAGCCGACGCCTGGTGGGCAAGCTGAAGAGCGTTGGCAACAGATCCAGAAGCTGCACGTGCAACGTCGGGGGCAACACCTGCTGAAGTGAGCGCACTCACCGCCTTTGTCGCAAACGCCGATGCGAAGATTGAACCGAGTACCGCAACACCGAGCGTGCCGCCGATTTCTCTTGTCGTGTTCGACACAGCAGCTCCTGCGCCAACCTGGTCTTCAGCCAATGACGCCATGACCCCTTCGGTTGATGGGGCGGTGACGAGACCGAGACCCGCTGCCATGAGGACCATGGAGCACACAATCGTCCACCAATACGGAGCGGTTGCGGTGGTGAATCCCATCACCGTGAGCCCAGCGGCGAAGAGCAACAATCCCACGCTCACGACAATGCGAGCACCAATCTTTAACGCGAGAGTCGCTCCAAGTGGCGTCACAATCGCCGTGGCGACGGCAAAGGGCAAGGTGTGCACGCCAGCAACCAGTGATGAATCGCCACGGATGAACTGAAAGTACTCAGTAATGAGGAAGATGAACCCAAAGAGACAAAAGAAGCCAACAGCAACAGAGAGTGCACCAGCACTGAAGCGGCGGATGCGGAACACCCGAACATCTAACAGCGGCGCCTGAGAGCGAAGTTCAACCATGACAAAGGCGACGAGAACGGCACAAGATCCCATGATGCCGCCAAGAGTTCTGCCTGAACTCCATCCCCACGTTGGACCCTCAATGATGGAAAAAACAAGGCCGGTCAAACCAACAGCTGAGATGATGACGCCGGGGAGATCAAGGCGGCGGGTTGCTGAAACAGAAGAATTTGGCAGCAATTTGTAACCAAGGGCCAAGGTGAGCAGTCCAATGGGCAAGTTGACCAAAAAGACAGACCCATACCAAAAGTGCTGGAGGAGCAGTCCGCCAACAATTGGCCCAAAGGCAACAGAGGCGCCTGAGGTTGCTCCCCAGACTCCAATAGCTTTGGCACGTTCAGTTGGGTCAGTGAACACGCTGGTCAAAATGGCCAGCGTTGCCGGGAAGATGAAGGCTGCCGAAACACCCATTGCCGCTCGTGCCGCGATGAGCGATCCCGTTGACGTCGCGAGCGCAGCCCAAACAGAGGTGACGATGAAGCCAATGAGCCCAATTTGCATGACGGGCTTTCGCCCTAATCGGTCAGCCAAGCCACCACCGACCAAGAGCAGACCGGCAAAGGGAAGGCTGTAGCCATCAACAATCCACTGCAGAGCAGAGTTCGAACTGTGCAGGTCGCGAGCAAACGAGGGCAGCGCCACGTTGACAATCGTGTTATCGACGACCACCAAGAACACCGAGAGGCAAAGAACACCGAGAATGCGCCACCGCTGCGCAGTGGTTCTCGATTCGACGATCTGGTTCGTTGCCATAGTGAATGGTTCTCCTTCTCCCAAGCACTCCACTGTAGCACGGTGTTCTATTGTAAGGTTGGGCTGTGAATCCTGAGCGACACCGAACGCCAAGTAGCGACGTCGCTCGAGCCATTGTCGATGCAGCCGCTGCGCTGCTTGATGAATCTGGTCCAAGTGCACTGTCGATTCGGGCCATTGCCGAACGAGCCCAAGTTGCGCCCATGGGCGTGTACAACCACTTTGGCGATAAATCCGCCGTCCTCGACCATCTCTACCAGCGCGGTGCACACGACTTTCAAGCGGCCCTTGCTGCCTCGGCCAGTGAACAAGACCCCCTCGTTGCCCTCCGAGGCATTGGCCACGCCTATCGCCGTTTTGCCAATGAGCGATCAGCCGAATTCGCCTTGCTGTTCTTGCAACCCATCCCAGGCTTTCTTCCAAGTCCTGAGAGTCACGCCGCAGTGATCCGTGCCTTTCAGATTTTCGTTGACACACTTTCGAGGTGCCAAGAGACTGGTTTGTTGGTGAACGGAGACACCGTTGATCTCGCCAACTTCATTTGGGCATCAATTCATGGATTCGTTCTCTTGGAACGAACAAGTTGGTCAGAAGTGACCAAACAGCTCGGAGATGCAGACTTTGAGGCATTCCTCAATCATCTGGGGGACGGCTTCTTCAGCCGGCCTCAGTAGGAATTGGCAACGCTGGCCAACGCCCAGGTCGATCCGGCGCAAGGAGGAGGTCGGTATAGGCCCCCCCTAAGAACTGACTCCGCCAGGCAAACATCTGGCGAAGAAGATCTGTTTCAACGAAAGCATCGAGTTCTTTTGTTCTCCACGTTGGATCCGTCGCGAGGTCAAAGCACAGAGTTTCACCATCTCCAAAGGCAACAAGTGCATGGGTTGAGGTCCGAAGCACTACGAGATTGCATTTGCGAAGTGTTGGGTTGATTTCTCCACCAATGCGATTTGGGCCAACAAGGAGGTAGCGCCAATCCCATTCGTAATGTGCCGCACTTCGCCAAGACGTTGGAACTTCCCCCTGCAAAAACTTGACGAGCGATTGTCCATCACATTGTGAAGACGGCGGAAGGTCGAGCAATTCCAACAACGTCGGCATGACATCAACGGCCTCAGTGAAGGCGGTGACGACCGTTCCGTGCGCTTCAGGTCGCAAAGGATCAGCAATGATCAGCGGGATGCGATAACTCTGCTCAAAAAAGCCAAGTTTTTCCAGCAGTCCATGATCGCCAAGTTGTTCGCCGTGATCAGACGTCACCACCACGATGGTGTGCTCAAGCATTCCTTGCTCTTCTAACGCGTCCAAGATTCGGCCGACTTGCGCGTCAACTTCTGACACCATGCCGTAGTACTGCGCCATCAGCGCTGACATCTCTCCTTCGCCCACTGGAGCAGCGATCCCGGGCAACGTGAGCGCGATGTCATGAAGGCCGTGCCGCTCATCTGCAGGCGAGATTGGCGTTGGCATCTCACTCGGGTCATACATCGTTGCGTACTCACCAGCAGCCGCGTAGGGCGGGTGAGGTCGAATAAAACTGGCATGGACAAAGACCTCGCCTTGTTGGCGACTGAGCCACGAGAGCAACTGGTCAACAAGATAGGCACTGACCGACAACGACGCTGGTCGTTCAGATTCAGTGGCAAGACCCTGCATGCCGCTTTCGACCTCGTAGCCAAGTTGGCGGAGCGCGTCGACCCACTCTGCTTGACGTCCATCGAGCTCCACAATGAGCTCGAATCCGGGCAAGATTCCCTCGTAGGTGTCAAGGCGCGGATCTTCGGCACTTTCGACAATGCTTGGATCAATGCCTTGATCGGTGTAGCCAAACAGGGCTGGCGTATATCCAGCTCGACGTGCTGCTCGAGCAATGTTGTCAAAGCGATGTTCAAGTGGTGAACCATTGGCAACCACTCGATGGTGCATTTGATACATGCCGGTGTAAAGCGAAGCTCGACCCGGCGCACAAGGAGCAGCTTGTGCATAGTGATTGGCAAAGCGAACGCCTCGCTGAGCAAGTCGATCAAGGTTTGGCGTCTTCACCAGGTCGTGGCCCGCACAACTGAGCGCATCGGCTCGAAACTGATCCAACGTAATGAACACCACGTGCATAGCCACACTTTGGCAGACAAATGAATGTTCGGGTTCATGAATAATCAAATCCCACAATCGCCCTGTGACAGTGGCACGATGGTGCCATGTTGAACTTTGAAATCACCGATGTCGTGCTGAGCGAAGACCAAGGCTCCGGACCAGTCCCAGCTGAATTTCGGGCAGAAATTGCCGCCACCGCGATTGGTTGCATTGTCCACGACTTCCCCGACGAATCTGGGCGAACGTTTCGTCTCGTGCTTCGCAGCTTGGTCGACTACCCCATCAAAATTGATCGGGTGGTTGCCACCTTTCTCGGTGACGCCACGATGGTGCTCGAACATGGCTGGCAATCCTGGTCAGCGGTTCGCCGAACGCGAGAAAACGACGTGCGCCCAGAACGCGAATCTGCCCCTCGATGGTTCAAAAGTGAGATGACCGCTGATCGAGAGTCGGTTGGTAAGCAGGTGTTGTGTGACACCTTTTGCTTAACCGATCAATTCGTTCTTGGTGCACTCACCGAACAGACATCGTTTGTCACCTTTGAAGTCGAGCACGGGCGCGTCCACGCCAACTATCTCCTTGAGGGCTTAGTCCTCGATCCTGGTGAAGATCTCGATCTCGACACGCTGTGGTACGCCGATGGCCAAGCCGGTCCGAATTATTCGAATTACGCGACAGCTGCAGGAGCAGCCAGCAATGCTCGTGTTGACCGCGGCGTTCCAACTGGATGGTGCAGTTGGTACCAGTACTTCGGTGACCTCAACTCTGTTGCCATCTCAGACAACGCCAAAGTGGCAGCAGACCACGGCTTGGCTGTCATCCAAATTGATGATGGGTGGCAGCCATCCATTGGCGAGTGGGGTTCAACTCGCACCTCGTTTGGCGAACCCATTGAAGACCTTGCCACGTCCATTGTTCGCGACGGCGGCGTAGCTGGTATTTGGACAGCGCCATTTCTTGCCATTGAAGGTGGCCCACTCGCCACGGCTCACCCGCAGTGGCTTGTTCGCCATGAAGATGGGCGTCCGGTAACTGCGCTCTTCCACGAAACCTGGGGAGGCAAGGTCTTTGCCCTCGACACCACCAACCAAGAGGTACTCGACCATTTGGAATCGACCTATCGAGACTTGCGCAACAAGGGCTTTGAATACTTCAAGATTGACTTCCTTTTCGCTGCTGCAATTCAGGGAAACCGCTTAGGCGATGGTGATGTCACCAGAGCAACCGCACTTCGGCTCGGTCTTGAGGCGATTCGAAATGGGATTGGCAACGACGCCTATCTCCTTGGATGCGGTAGTCCGCTCTTGGCCGCAGTTGGTCTCGTTGATGCCATGCGGGTCTCAGAAGACGTCGCTCCGTTCTGGCAGCCAGAACAGTTCTTTGACGGCTTCCCTGAGTGCACCGTTGCTGCGCAAAATGCGGTTGAGCAAAGTGTCCTTCGTGCACCACTTCATCGTCGCTGGTTCTTAAATGACCCAGATTGCGCACTGTTGCGCCCAACTGAGACTCGCCTCACCAGCGACGAGCGGCTCGTGATCTTGCGGACCATTATGGGAACCGGCGGTTACCTCATTGTCTCGGATGATCTTTCGCTCTACACCGGACAAGAGTGGGAACTCCTCCACCGAGCAATGGAGATTCAAGGTGAAGCTGATGGCCCCTTGGACCTTGTTGATCCGTTCGCCATCACGCCAACGGTCAAAGGTCCACACTTTGCCTTGAAGGCCAACTGGCTCCTGCCAAGTGCACAACTGTTGCGGCGCGATGGAACTGAAGTGTTGGACGTCTCATGAGTTCACGCCCAAGATCAACGAAGGCTCAGCCAGCCCCTCGCCTTGCTGCGCGCCTCATTTCTCTGCCAACACCGGCACATCTTGCCCTCGTCCTCGTCCTCACTATTGCCAAGTACGGAATTGACCGCTACCCCTCAATTGACCTCATGCGAGCGCTTGCGAACAATTGGGCAAACCCGCACACTTCCATGCTCCTCCAACCGCCCGATGACTATCGCCTCGCTTCACCGGTTGCGGCGCTGTTGGCGGCACTGCTCCACGCTACGAGTGTGCGGAGTTTTCTTGGATTCCATCTCTTGTTGGCACTGTTGGCCGTTGCCAGTCCCTTTGGTCTCCGTCGAGTCCGCAAGTCGGCAGAACTTCGGAGTCTCGTGACGTTGGTGCTTCTTGGCAGCGCGGTGCCGGCTGTGCTGTTTGGTTGGGTTGGCGGCTACGACGCCGTGACCGTTGCCGCGCTCAGTCTTGCCGTACTCAGCGATCACCGAGCGCTCAGCGCTGCTGGTTGGCTCTTCGCTGCACTCAACAACACTCCGGTTGCCCTCATCGCTTTTGCCGTGGTGGCTACGCATCGCTTCGTCGTTGAAAAACAGCGGAGCATCACCCCGCTTGCGATCAATGCCGGCGGGCTCTTGTCTGGCATTGTCTTGATCCAATTGCTCCTTCGGCATTGGAACGTGACGACCTCACGGCTCAGTGTCTACAACGATCTCTATGACTTCTCTCGATTCACCACAAGCTTTTTTCACTTTGCTCCGCTGATCATCATTGGCAGCCTTGGCGCTGGTTGGCTCTTGCTCGGCTCTCGTGAAGTGCGCTCACTTCCCGGCGGGAAAACGGCGTTGGCAGTGGCGATAGGTGCGACCCTCATCATTCCCTTCATTGCACTTGATGAGACTCGAGTGGCCTCACAGGTTGGCTTTGCCCTGGTGTTGAGTGTTGCCGCTTTCGCCGAAAGGGCATTGCCAACACCAACGGTTCATCAGGTCATTCACCGAATGCTCCCCTTGTCGCTGTTGTTCGTCATTCCGGTCGTCTGGGACAACCAGTTGATTTATGCGGGCTGGTCAAACACTCGTGCGGTCTTGAGCTTTGTGCTGCTTGGGAGTTAACGAGCCTCGCAGCGGGCGTTAGGGAGTTGAGGTCGAGGTTTCCTCGTTGTCGCACAACTTGGTGCAGGCAGAACACGCTTGACCGCAACTTCCCAGTCCTTGCGGTTCTGGAGCATTGGCAAGTCGGAGCGCCTCAATGCTCTCGCGAACCGAATACGCAACAATGATGAATGCTGAGGCTGGATCTGCCCACCACCAACCAAGCAGTGCATTGGCGGCAAGTCCAGCAACAACAAACGTGGCAAGGAGTCCATCAACAAAGGTGACTCGGCTCTCGGTCATGAGCACTTGACTCTGCAGCTGATCGCCCACGCGGTACTTGGCCGTAGCCAAGGTGAACATCACTCCTGCGGTGAGGCCAGTCCACAACATGCCGAGTGGACTGTGCTCGGGATGGAACCCGGCAATGAGGAGCACCGTGCTCTGTCCGCCAAGGTAGACCGCCAAGACAATGAAGGCCCAGCCAATGAGCTTGAGAGTTCGCTTCTCCTGTCGAGGATTGCTGCCACGCAGTTCACGCAGCACGAGTGCACTTGCGGCAATTTCAACCGCTGAGTCGAGCCCGAAACCGCCCAAAGCAACTGATCGAGCCTTCAACGCCGTGAGCGCCAAAATAATGACGCCAGCAACATTCCATGCCATGGTCAAAGCTTCAAGTGATCGGCCAGCAGTCAACAACTTCTGCGACTGAAGATCTTCCATGTGCTCATTCTCCCACGTTGCCCATCATGGGCTGTGACGGCAGTGAACCGTTCGCTAGGTTGTCCACGTGGATCATCTTGCCAACAACCCAGGTCAAATGCGGTTGATTTCATTTGTGAATAAGGTGACCGCAGTCCACGTGAGCCTGATCGGCGCAGTGGTCAGCCTCATTCTTGGATTCGCAAAGGTGCTGAGTCCAAATACGTTATTTGGTGAACCGGGAACGAACTTGGCCTATGACCAAGGCGTGTACTTCGGCGCAGCACTGCGCATCACGAAAGGGGCGCTCCCCTACCGAGACTTCACCCTTGTTCACCCGCCAGGAATTTTGGCCCTCCTCCAACCAGAAGCACTTGTCGGTCGTTTCATTGGCACCGGTGCTGGACTCGCGCTGGCGCAGATCGTGACGGTCTTTGTTGTTGCCGCCAATGCCTTTCTTGCTGGCTATCTCGTTCGCTCATCTGGACGCACGGCATCACTGGTTGGCTCACTCGCGCTCAGCCTGTGGCCATTTGCTGTGCATGTTGACGCCCTCGTTGAACTTGAGCCCTACCTCGTGCTCTTCACGTTTTTGGGGTTGTTGTTCGTGACCAGTGCAAAAAAGGCAACGCTCAACCGGAGCCTCTTCTTGGGTGGTCTCGCACTTGGAGTGGCCATGTCGGTCAAGGTGTGGGGGTTCTATCCCTTCATTGGACTTGGACTGGTGTTGATCTTCCAACACCGAAAAGCCGCACTTGCCTACTTTTTTGGCACCGCTTCGGCAATGGCGATCTTCTGGTTGCCGCCGCTCATTCTCTCTCCGTCAGCGTTCCTTCACGATGTCGTGATCTCTCAACTCCACCGTCAAGGATTCATTGGCACCAGTCCAACCCCACTCGTGAGTCGCTTCCTTACGACAGCCGGCCTCGGAGACATTTTCTACGGGTCGCTGATCTCAACCTCTGTCGTGCTCGTGACCTTGCTCTTTTCCATCTTTCTTCTCGGCCTTGTCCTCACCTTTGGACTTCGGGGCAAGAATCGGAGTTCAACTGAATGGGCGATCCTCGCCACCTGCATGACCACCGCACTTGGGGTGTTGACCATGCATGCACCGAACTACACGAGCCACTACGCCTATGTTCCAGCCGCTGCCTTAGCCCCACTCCTCGGTTTTCTCGTGGCAAAGGTCGTCCAACGCCTCAACCAAACACTCATAGGAGAATCTCTTGGTCAACTGCCAACGCGATTTCTTGCTGGTGGAGTTGCACTCTTGGTACTTGGCGTTGGCGTCTTTTTCTTCGTGCCACAGATTCAACGCGTGAACGCGGCTGAATACGCATCGAGCTTTCGGGTCGTGAGCGACCTGAAGGACGCAATTCCTGAGAACAGTTGTGCGGTGAGTGATTTCCCCAACGACCTCATCGCTTCTGATCGCTACCTCTCCTCAAAGCCCAATTGTTCGATCCTCACTGATCCTTTTGGCATGTACCTCGCCAATGACTTCGGTAATCAACCGCACGTGTTCTCACCCGAGCACCCAATTTCGCCAGCATTTTCGGCGAAGTGGCAAAAAGAGCTGAGTCGCATCGATGTACTCGTGGAGTCCGTCCCGTTCAGTAGCTATTTCCCCTGGGATCCCCAAATCATGGAGTGGTTTGCTAAACATTTCACCCTCACCAACACCTTCACCTACGACACGCCAAGTGGAATCCCATTCCATCGTTACGTCTACGTGCGCAATCCATAAGCAAAGCTGCACCGGTTTTGCCTTAGTGAGCACGATCGGGAAAGTGAGGGCCGCCGTGGCGGAAACGTGTCTGAGTTTCAACCTCACGGAAAAGACAATGTTCTTCTTTGCCCAAGTTGGCGGAATGAACAATCGGTTCCAAGAGCATGAGCGGCAAGTAGGGCGTCTTGCGAAACCAATCAAAGGTCGTGTGGCTGACCATGCGGCTGGTCGAGGGCGACGAACACAGCCCAACTGGAGCGGACGACGGGATTCGAACCCGCGACCCCAACCTTGGCAAGGTTGTGCTCTACCACTGAGCCACGTCCGCGTGACAACACCCATACTCTAACGCGAAGTTACGGGGCCGTCGACGCGTCTGCTGCGTGTTGTAACTCCAAGAAGGCACCTTCGACGAACTGGGCGAAGTCTGAAAGATCAGGAACGAGTCGATGGCAACCCAAGAACCCCAGTGAAATCGAATCCTGGTAGCGAAGTGCAGTGATGTTCAGTCCAATGGTCGCAGCAATAGGCCCAACAGGGCGAATCCGCTCAATGCGGAGCCCTCCGCACCACAGGGCAAAGTCGGGACCTGGAACAGAAGAGACCAGCACATTGCTCACCGGAGGTACATGGTCGAACAACTTTGCGTTCTGTGCACCTCGGGTCACGAGATTGGCCACAACTGGGGGCAAAATCCGGGTGAGGTCAACCACCATTTGGCTGCCGACTACCCCATCTTGTTCTTTGGCCGCATGAGCGCTGCGGCCAATCTTGTCGAGCCGTTTACCAACGTCGTGTTCCGTCGTGGCGAGGTTCACAATCATGGTGGAAATCTGATTCCCAAGACTGCCAACTTCAGAGGCAGGTCGAGTCGAGACCGGCACCATGGCCACCAGATCGCTCGGGATAGCTTCACCACGGGCAGCGAAAAGCTTGATGAGCGCACCTGCGGTCACCCCTAAGACAATGTCGGTGACCGAATGCTTGAGGAGTTTGCCGACCCGCTTGACCTCGCCGTAGGGAAGATCAACGGCTGCGTAGATGCGCTGAGCCGAAATGGTGCCGTTGATGGAGGTCTTTGGAGCAGCGAGAATCGACGTTGGCTTGGTTGCTTTGCCCAACTTTTGGTTGTACTCAATTGCTTTGATGATCGATGTTGCCGTGCGGGCAATTGCTTCCAAAATCGTCAGCGGTTGGCGCACCCACGCAGCTCCTGCTCCAGAGAGCAGGTCTTGTTGGCTCGGAACTGGCGCAGGATGCCATGGCGCAGGAGGAGTCACTTCTCGTGGCTCCTCGGCGAGGTCGAAGAACTCGGACAAAATATGGGCGCCAGAAATGCCATCGAGCACCGCATGATGGAATCGAGCCATCAGGGCATAGCGACCATCTTCGAGCCCTTCAATGAACAGCATCTCCCACAGTGGCCGGTCTAAGAACATGGGCCTTGACATAATGCGTCCGACATAGGACTCAAGTGCGGCCAAGCCTCCGGGCTCAGGCAGTGCTGCTCTTGTTAGGTGATTGTCGAGAGAGAAGTCTGGGTCATCAACACGAACCGGAGGAGCAGCCCCGAGAGGCGCTTGGATGATCCGTTGACGCATAACTGGCACCAAGTGGACTCGTTGGGCAACGAGGCGCTCGATCATGGCGAAGACTTCTGAAGACGATCGCTTCTTTTTGGCTGGGTCTTCCAAGATCAACACGGCAGCCACATGCAGGGGCGCGCCTTCAGTTTCAAAGGCGACAAATGCAGCATCGAGTGGACTGAGTTGTTGCATTAGTTCCTCCCTGAATGGCCAAAGCCGCCATCACCGCGTGCTGTTTCGTCGAGTTGGTCAACTTCAACAAACTCAACTCCTTCGACTCGCTGGATCACGAGTTGGGCAATGCGGTCACCTTTTTCCACCGTGAACGCATGCTCTTCGTCAGTGTTGTGCAAGATGCAGGCAATCTCACCGCGATAGCCAGAGTCAATGAGCCCAGGAGCATTGAGGCAAGTAATGCCATGGTTGAGCGCAAGACCACTTCTTGGAACGATGAACCCGGCAAAACCTTGAGGCAGCGCAATGGCGATGCCCGTTGGCACGAGTGCCCGCCCACGTGGAGCAATGGTGGTGGCCACGCGAGAGCGAAGATCAACACCAGCATCACCGGGCTTTGCCGCAACTGGAAGTGGCAAGGTGGGATCGAGGAGCACCACACGAACGGTTGTCACCCCTTCAGGCTAGGCCACTCCCCCCACTTCGGCAACGGCCACTAGGGTTCGAGGCGTGCTTGCGTGGATGGATCTTGAAATGACTGGCCTTGACGCCGATGCCAATGTCATTGTGGAAATGGCAACCTTGCTGACGACAGATGACCTGGAGATCATCGCCGAAGGTCCAGATCTCGTCATCTTTGCCAGTGAACAAGATCTGTCGAAAATGGGCGACTTCGTGACCGACATGCACACAAGCTCAGGACTCTTGGACGAGATTCGCCATTCGACCGTCAGTGTTGATGACGCAGTGGCTGAGACCCTTCGGTTCTTGAGGGCCTACATTGACGAGCCCGGAACCATTCCTCTCTGTGGCAACTCCATTGGCACCGACCGTCGATTTCTCGTGCGCCATGCGCCACAACTCGAAGACTTCTTTCATTACCGAAGTGTCGACGTGTCGACCATCAAAGAACTTGCTCGCCGCTGGAATCCAGAGGTACTGAACCAGGTTCCAGAAAAAACAAGCAACCACCGAGCCTTAGATGACATTCGGGCATCAGTTGAAGAGCTCCGGGCCTATAAGGAACTGTTCTTTCTTCCCCGAGCAAACTAGGTCACCGCCAAAGAAGTGGCCGCTCAGGGGCTCCTTCTCAGAACTTCGCATGGCACTGTTCCCCTCACTGCCTCCTTCTCACTGCTTCCACATCCGTTCTCCTTCCGCAGTTCCTCTTCCGCACTTGCACTTCCGCATTTGCACTTCCGCATTTGCACTTCCTTACCGCTTCCATACCAATGAGGACTAGAACTTGGGCGTGGAAGAACACGCAAAACCGCGCATTGTCTTTGCCGAAGATGACCGAGCCGTCAGGCAGTCAGTCACTATGGCACTTGAACTTGAAGGCTATGAAGTCTTGGCCGTCAACGACGGTGCTTCGGGCCTCGAGGCCGTGAAGACCTCTGTGCCAGATCTCTGCATCTTTGACATCTCGATGCCCAACTTGGACGGCCTGTCGGCAACAAGGCATCTGCGACAGCAATCGAACAAGGTGCCGATTTTGATGTTGACGGCTCGAACTGAGGTCACCGACCGCGTGAGTGGCCTCGATGCTGGTGCTGATGACTACCTGACAAAACCCTTCTCCTTAGATGAACTCTTGGCTCGAGTGAGAGCGCTCCTTCGCCGGTCGAGTCCGAGCGACGAGCAGCTGTTGCAGTTAGACGACCTTGTCCTCGACCTCGACGCGAGAACAGCCAAACGTGGCCAGCGGCTCATTGAGTTCTCAAAAACCGAGTTTGATCTGCTGGAACTGTTGATTGCCCAACGCGGTCGAGTGCTTTCGCAGTCGACGATCTACGACCTCATCTGGGGCTACGACTTTGGCCCGGCGTCGAAGAACTTGGCGGTCTACATTGGCTATCTTCGAAAGAAGTTAGAAGCCAACGGCGAACGTCGCCTCATTCACACCTCGCGTGGAGTGGGCTACGTAGCGAGAGTCGAATGAGCCTGAGGATTCGCCTCGCGCTCATGTGTGCGCTGCTTTCAGCCATTGCTGCTGCGGCGGTTGCTTCAGTTGCCTACTTTTCGACCTCGAGTCGAATGACTGCTGAGGTGACGAGGTCAATTACCCAAACCGCTTCGTATCTCGTCACCCATGAAGGCAATGACTTCACCTTGGAAACCAGCCCCTTTGATGGCGAAGACCATCGATCTCCAAACGGAAGTCTGCGACCTTCCCCTGAGGGACTGTTGAACCAAGTCGCGGTGCAACTGCTCAACGGTTCCGGCCAAGTACTTCCCCTCCATACGGGGCCACCTTTGCCCTTGACTTCACTTGACCACCTCATTGCCATCAGTGGTCTCGGTGTGTCGCTTCACTCGGTCACCGTTGGAACCATGAACTTCGAAGTCATTACCGTTGGCGTTCCTGGCGGCGGGGCGATACAAGTTGCCCAGTCACTCGCCCAGCGCGACTCGGTGCTTCGGGACTTGAGTCTCCAATTTGGCTTGCTCGCGCTGCTCGTCACCACACTTGGGGCCACGGTGGGTTGGTTCTTAGCCGTGCGACTCACGAGACCACTTGAAGCGCTCACCGTTGCCACCGACGCATTCTCGAAGTCAGGAACGCTTCTCGACCTCGAAGCGACGGAGCGCCACGATGAAGTTGGACGCCTTTCTCGCAGTTTCAGCCACATGTTGCTGACGCTTCAAGCAGCACAAGCAGCCCAACACCAACTCATTCGCGATGCTGGACACGAACTTCGCACGCCACTCACTTCACTTCGCACCAATATTGAGCTGCTCGAGCGTCACGGCAGCCAACTGAGCGATCAGCAACGAGCCGAACTGCTCGACAATTTGCACAGTGAATTCGAAGAGCTCTCCGCACTTGTTGAAGAAGTCTTAGAAGTCGCAACCTCGACGAGTGCAGATGAACCGTTTGAGACCCTTGATCTGGCTGAGATCGCTGGCACCATTGCCGAGCGCACCGAGCGACGCTTTGGTCGAACCCTCACCTTGAACGCATCGCCAACGCTGCTTGAGGGTCAGCGTCGCCCGCTTGAACGACTGCTGTCGAACTTGATTGAAAATGCCATCAAATTCGCTGGAGACTCTGCATCCATCACGGTGACGGTTGCGCCTGGACTCCTCCAAGTCACGGACTCTGGACCCGGGGTGAGCAAACACGACCTTCCCCACCTTTTTCAGCGCTTCTACCGGGCCGAGGCATCAAAGTCGATTTCTGGTTCCGGGTTGGGTCTGTCCATTGTGGAAAAAATCGCCGAGTCCCATGGGGCCACGCCGTTCGCGAGAAATGAACCGAGTGGTGGATTTTCCATTGGGATGAGATGGACCGAGGCCTAGACGCGAACCACGGGACCGACCAAGCGGTCGGCCCCGTGGCCACGAAACACTTCGGTTGACTACTTGTTTGGCTGAGGAGTCACTCGCAGATATGGCTTGAGTGCGGTGAAGCCCTTCGGGAAGCGCTCTTTCGCCTCTTCGTCAGACACTGCTGGAGTGATGATGACGTCTTCGCCATCTTTCCAGTTCGCTGGGGTTGCAACCTTGTAGTCAGCGGTCAACTGCAGTGAGTCAAGGACACGAATGATCTCTTCGACGTTGCGGCCAGTTGAGGCTGGGTAGGTCAAGATCAGCTTGACCTTCTTGTCCGGTCCAACAATGAACACTGAGCGAACCGTCAAGGTGTCGTTCGCGTTCGGGTGGATCATGTCGTAGAGGTCGGCAACCTTGCGGGTCTCATCGCCAATGATCGGGAAGGCCAGTGCGGTGCCTTGGGTCTCGGCAATGTCGCCGGCCCATGCAAGGTGCGAAGCAACATCGTCGACCGAGACGGCAATCAACTTGGTGTTGCGCTTGTCGAAGTCAGCTTTGCGAGCCGAGAATGCACCGAGCTCCGTCGTGCACACTGGGGTGAAGTCCTTCGGGTGGGAGAACAAGATCCCCCAACCGTCGCCGAGCCATTCGTGGAACGAGATCGTTCCATCGGTGGTGTCAGCGGTGAAATCTGGGGCGATGTCGCCGAGTCGAACTGTCATAGCGGTGCTCCTTCTGTCTGGCTAGGAACAGGTGTCCTAGCGCCTTCGCTCTTGCAAGTGTAGCCATAGTTTTCGTAATTGTCGACTTGGTCGGTCAGGTTTGTAGGAGTTCAGGTATTACCGCGCCCAATCCTTCTCTACAGTTGAGTGATGGACCAACGGCAACCGCTCAGCGGGACCAAGCTCGACGTGACCCTGCATGAGGTCTTAGGTGCCACCCACGTGGTGGTGGCTGTTGACGTTGATGGGACCCTCATGAACGGCGGCTCGACCTACCCGTGGCTTGCCGCAGTTGGTGGAAGATGGAGAACCCTCAAGGCAACGCTTCGCCTGAGTTTGAAGATTGCTCTGGCTGGCGTGACCGGTGGCACCCGAGCCGACGTCACGAAGCAAGCAGTATTCGCAGCGGTGCTTCGAGGAAAAAATGCCGATCTCATCCGGGCAAAGAGTCTTGAATTTGCCGGACATCACGCCCGAACTCGTACTCGACCGGAAATGAAGCAACTCCTTGCCTGGCACCACTCGCTTGGCCACAAGGTCGTCCTCGTGTCAGCGAGCGTTGAGGACTACATCTGCCCCATAGGCGACCTCGTGGGCGCAGACGGTGCACTCGCAACGCGTCTTCAGGTCACCGCATCTGGCCTGTTGACTGGCGCCTATGACGGGAAGAACTGTCGAGGCGAAGAAAAGTTGGAACGGCTGTCAGCGTGGATAAAAATGGCATTCCCCGGCGTTCAGCCACAAGACCTCGCCATTGTTGCCTATGGCAACTCTCGAGGAGACCTTCGAATGCTGAAAGCAGCAACCCTTGGCGTGAATTGCGGAAAACTTGGCGTCTTCTCGAGACTCAAGTCCTACCCTTCGCTCAGCGAAATGGTCGTGGCAAAAGCGCTGCTTGGCTAAGCAATTCGAACGGTAGCAGCGAGGTCAACCAAGCCTTCGGCCTTGCCGGCATAGGTCATCTCCAAGATGGCAGCTTGTTCGAGCCAGACAAACGGCCCACCTTCACCTGGCGTTGAAAGACCCACATTGATTTGATGCCGGCCATCTAAGAACGGCACCGAGTCAATGGTAAAGACAATGGTTGTCGCACCGGGCTCAAGCGACAGTGGCTGGCCGAGATCGTGGCTTGAGAATCGAGCAAGGGTCACACCCATGGGCGAAACCAACTCAATGCTGGCGATCAGTTCTTCAATGCGGATATCTGTTTCAACACTGAGCGTCACTTCGGCCCCACCGTGGGTCGCGACCGCCGAGCCACTGCCAGGGGCTCCAGCACGAACTTCTCCGAGGCGCAGGCTTTGGTTGGCCATGACGTCATGGTTCTTGGTGTCGCCAGAAACTGCTGCCCCGACAGGACCACCGTCGGTTTCATTGAGTCGCTCACGAAACAGGCGAATGCCTTCACTCGGTTCACCGTGATAGATCATCTCTCCATGGTGGAGGACGACGACCTCATTGCAAATGGCGCGAACTTGTTCGGGGCTTTGACTGACAAAGATGATGGTTCGACCATCGGCTTGGAATTTCTTGATGCGGTCCATGCACTTGCGCTGGAAACGCTCGTCACCAACGGCTAAAACTTCGTCAATCACCAAGATCTCCGGGTCGACATTGACCGCCACGGCAAAACCGAGGCGAATGTACATCCCCGACGAATAGAACTTGACCTGGGTGTCAATGAACTGTTCGAGTTCTGAGAACGCCACAATCTCGTCAAACACGGCGTCGATTTCATGGCGCTTCAAGCCCAACATGGTGCCGTTCAAATAAATGTTGTCTCGACCTGAAAGCTCTGGCTCAAACCCCGCACCAAGTTCCAAGAGCCCGGCCAACTTGCCGCGAACGCGCACTTCGCCAGAGGTTGGTTGCAACACTCCGCAGATCGTCTTGAGCAGCGTTGACTTGCCTGAGCCGTTGTGGCCCAAGATCCCAACGGTTGACCCAGGTTCAACCACAAAGTTGACCCCGCTCAAGGCCCACAGTTCATGGAAGTCAAGTCGTCCGGGGTGAAGGACGCGCTCTTTCACCGAGCGGTGTTTGTCTCGGTAGAGGCGAAAGCGCTTGGATACTTGATCGACAACAACTGACCCGGTCTCCACTAGAGCTCCTCCGCGAAGTTGCCTTCAAGTCGACTGAAGACTCGAATGGCAAAGCCCATGAGCACGACGCCGACCAAGAACACGACTCCTAAGAGTTCGTAGAAGCTGAGCAGGGGCCAACTTGGCAGCACTTGATAGGGCAAGTGTGACGTCGTGTTCGTGACGTCGACTTGGCCGTAAATGGCACGCTGGAATGCCAAGACAACCGGGGTGATTGGATTACACAGATAGATCCAGCTCAGCCATTCATTGGCCGTTCCAACCACTCGCTCATGGACTTGAGCTTGAAAGGAATAGACAATTGGCGTCATCCAGAACCAGATCTGGACGAAAATTTCCATCAGATGCTGCGTGTCTCGGAAGTAGACGTTGATGGCTGAAAACAGAATCGAAAGCGCTGTTGCCCACAGCAGCACAGTGGCAAAGCCAGCGACAATGAGCGGCATCGCGCTCCAATCAGGCACATGGCCAAGTACCACCATGAACAGCGCCAACACAAACCACTGGAGAAAGAGATAGATCGACTGGGACCCAACGGTGGCAATCGCAAGAATTTCTCGAGGGAACGAGACTTTTTTCACAATCCCCGCTCGCCCGACGATCACGCCAGTGCCCGCAAGCAGTGACGTCGAGAAAAACGACCAGACAAGCAAACCTGAAGCGATGTAGATCAGATAATCGGGAATACCGTTCTTGAACACAATCCCAAACACAACGCCATAAATGGCGAGTTGAATTGCTGGAGCCACCATGGTCCAAGCCACACCAAGAGCTGAGTTCTTGTACTTGACCTTGATCTCAGAGCGGATCAAGGCCCCAAGAAGTTCACGATTGGCAACGAGGTCGCTAAAGCGCTGTCTGAGGGGAACACCAGCCGCGACAACGCGAACAGCAGAGCCACTTCGCCCAGGTCTTTCTGGCTGTACTTGTTCGGCTGGCGGGTTTGCCGCCATGGTTAGCCCGCTTGCGCAGATGAGCGCTCGATGACCGAATCAATGAATCCGTATTCAAGCGCCTCTTGAGCAGTGAACCAACGGTCGCGGTCAGAGTCTGCCTCGATCTTCTCAACTGGCTGGCCCGTGTGGAAGGAGATGCGCTCGGCGAGACCCTTTTTCAACTCAATGGTGTGACGGAGGTGAATCGAGATGTCGGTCGCTTGACCTTGAGCACCACCTGAAGGTTGATGCATAAGAATTTGTGCGTGTGGAAGCGCAGAGCGCTTCCCCTTTGCACCAGCACACAACAAGAACTGCCCCATTGATGCCGCCATGCCAACAGCAATGGTACGAACGTCACAGTTCACGTATTGCATGGTGTCGTAGATGGCGAGGCCATCAATGACCGATCCACCAGGAGAATTGATATAAAGCGAGATGTCCTTGGTTGGGTCTTCAGCTTCAAGCAAGAGAAGTTGCGCACAGATGGTGTTGGCTGAATTTTGGTCAACTTGGCTTCCGAGGAACACAATGCGCTCTTTCAAAAGGCGCTCGTTAAGCGAAGCACCTTCAGCTCCAGAAGCAGCGGCCATGGCAAAGGGATTCATCAGCGAACTCATACCCCTAAGGCTACCGGCTCCACAGGGAATGGTCGGCGGAAGATGTCAACGCCGAGGGCGTAAGATGCATATCAAGCGGGCGTGGCGAAATTGGCATACGCGCCAGGTTTAGGTCCTGGTCCTTTCGGGGGTGGAGGTTCGAGTCCTCTCGCCCGCACTCGGTCATCTGTGAGATTTTCTGTGGCAGGAGAAACCTCGCACCGTCGTGAGGTCTTGGTCTCACCGTTGGTCGTCGATAGTTAGGTCTAGTTCGACGGGTCAGAGCAAAACCAAGTCTTCATTCATTCCTTAAGTTCTAAAAATGATCAACAAGGTCAGGACCAACTTTGCGCGAAAAGCGTTCCCTGACCAAAGTGGCGCAACGTGGCTCGCTATCTCAAGGTGAAACTTCGGTTCTTAGTTGCTTCGTCACTTCGAACTGTGGTTGGTTGCGTCGCGTGCTGACCAATGAGCGATTGGTTCAGTTGCACTCGCGCAGTCCAGGTCCTAACAGGAGGACAGCCCATTCGCCTCGGACTTGTTGTGTGCTAGAGACGCACAATTCGAATCAGAACTGAATTTTGTAGGTCAATCCTGCGCCACCGGTTGCCCCGTAGTTAGAGCTGGTACTTCCCGCTCCGCCTGAGCCTCCAATGACCGAGAGTGTTCCAGTTGCGGAGAGCGTGCGGTACACCAAGATGATCGCTCCTCCGCCGCCACCGCCACCGCCGCCGGAGCCACCTGATGAAACTGCACCTCCGTTACCACCCGAAGCCGAGAAGGTGCCACCGTTGGAGACTGTGAAGGCATAAATTCCCAAGATGCCGCCGCCACCGCCGCCTGCGCCGCCGTTCTTGCCATTGCCGCCATTGAAGCCGCCGCCGCCGCCTGCACCTCCGGTAAAGAAGATAGGAGACGGTCCAGCCGTCAGGCCACTTTCCGCCTGAACCAAGTTGTGAGGCAAGCCTTGCGCCCCAGAAGGCAAAGTTGAAGTTCCACCTGAGTTTCCAGAGGCTCCACCCTGTGCCCCGTCACCCCCAAGTGAGGCAGTCGAACTACTTCCCGTAGCTTGTTTTCCGCCACCAACCGCACCTCCTCCGAGCGTCCCAGCGGGTGCCCCGGCACCAGCGGTCGTGGTTGAGGCATCGCCACCGTCATCGGCAATGGTGCCCGAGTTGGTCAACGTTCCACTCACGAAAATACGGTAGCCATTGGTGTTAATGGTGACTCCAGAGTTCACCGTCATGTCGGTTGCATAGATATCGCGTTGCATCGTGTAGATGCCACCCGAAAGTGTGGCACCGGCAAGGGCGGTTGAACCGGTGGAAATGAACGTATTCGCTCCGTCACTTCCATCACCAAAGACAGCAGAAGAACCAGTAGCGCCCTGTGCACCTTGAGTGCCTTGAGATCCAGTTGAACCCTGGGCGCCAGTAGAGCCTTGCGAACCAGTCGCTCCTTGAGAACCAGTCGCGCCTTGAGCTCCAGTAGAGCCTTGCGAACCAGTCGAGCCCTGAGCTCCAGTTGCGCCTTGGGCACCAGTTACGCCCTGGAAACCTTGGAATCCCTGGTTGCCTTGGACGCCTTGGTTGCCTTGGACGCCTTGGTTGCCTTGGTTGCCTTGACTTCCAGCAATACCGAAGTTCCACGTTGTGGCAGTTGTGACCGTTCCAATGAGATCAACTTGAACCGTGATGGACGAGTCTGTCGTGAGAGAGGTGATTGCACCTTCCATGTAGCTCGCCGCGTTGGCCGAGTTCGAGACTCGAACGCGGTCGCCAACCATGTAGCCACCGGTGAGGTTGACAGCGAAAGTCTTGGTTCCCGTTGCAACGGTTGTGCTGGTGAGAGAAGTCGTGCCGCCGTAGCCAGCTGAGTAAACACCGTTTGCACCTTGGAAGCCTTGGTTTCCTTGGAAACCTTGAACGCCTTGAACACCCTGCGTTCCTTGGAAGCCTTGGAAGCCTTGGAAGCCTTGAACACCCTGGGTGCCTTGAACACCCTGTGCCCCAATCGCACCGGTGATGGAAAAAGTCCAACCTGCGAAAGTTCCAATACCGCTCGTTGCCGTAACGTTCACCGTTATTGAAGTCGAGGTAGTTGCCGTTACCTGACCGGCCATGTAGGTAGCTGGGGTCGTCGTGCAGAAAACCTTGACAGTATCTCCAGCTTGATACGCAGAGACTCCAGCCGCAATCGTGAAGGTCTTTGAGCCTGTACCAACCACTACGGAATCAGCAGAGGTGACTAAGAAGCCAGCACCAGTTGCACCTTGAGTGCCCGCCCCAGTTGCGCCTTGAGATCCAGTTGCACCTTGCGAACCTTGACTTCCAGTTGCACCTTGGGCACCGGTTGTACCGGTCACACCTTGGAAGCCTTGGTTGCCTTGGCTACCCGAGGCGCCTTGGGAACCGGCATTTCCAGCAATGCTGAAGGTCCAAGTATTTAAGGTTCCATTTCCACCTGTGGTGTCCACATTCACCGTAATCGAGCTGTTCGACGTCAGCGCTGTGATCACACCTTCCAAATAGTTCGTAGTGCTACCGGTATTGATCACGCGAACCCGGTCGCCAACGACATAACCACCGGTAGTAGCGACTCCACTAAAGGTCTTCGATCCTGTTCCAATGGTGGTCGAGGTTGCAGAGGTCGTCGAAGAATATCCAACACCTGCGGCGCCGCTCAGACCTGTCGCACCTTGGGAGCCTTGGTTGCCTTGGCTACCCGAGGCGCCTTGGGAACCGGCATTTCCAGCAATGCTGAAGGTCCAAGTATTTAAGGTTCCATTTCCACCTGTGGTGTCCACATTCACCG
>CANGPX010000020.1 GCA_947456095.1 Acidimicrobiaceae bacterium | reverse complement strand
TTTGCCAAGGTTCGGCGTCTCCGCCACAGCGCAAACTAACCCTCCGCGCACCCTCTCAGGATGCTGAAGTTGGGTGTAGTCGCAGCGAAATTCGACCGTTACGCTTCACCTGCACACTTCTAAGAAAGGAACACATGCGCACCATCATTCGCAAGAGCGTTGCCGCAGCAGTCGCAGCCTCTACCGCACTCGGTATCGGGGGCATCTCTGCCATCTCCGCAGGCGCGTCAGGCTCTGACGGCGTCACGAACAACCAGATCACCATCGGGGCAACCGTTCCGCTGTCGGGAATTGCCTCAGCTGGATACTCCGACGTGGCCAAGGCCGCCAACGCCGTGTTCAAGTACGTCAACGCCAAAGGTGGCGTGAACGGCCGCAAGATCAACTTCATCATCAAAGACGACTGCTACGGATTTCCGGGCGCAGGCTGCACCGGCACTCCAAACACGACTACCCAGACCCAAGCGTTGCTCAACACCCCAGGTGGCTTATTTGCAACCGTTGGCTCACTCGGCACCGACACCCAAAAGTCTGTTCGCAACTTGCTGAAGAGCAGTGGCGTTCCGCAGTTGTTCGTCAACTCAGGTTCAAACGACTGGAACAACCCCGGCACCTACCCATCGCTGTTTGGCTGGCAGACTGACTACGTGGCCGAAGGCAAGATCTTCGCCAACTACATCAAGACCAACTACAAGGGCAAGAAGGTCGGCTTCATTGGTCAAGATGACGACTTCGGCCAGAACGGCCTCGTTGGACTTCAGCGGGGTGGTTTGCCACTTTCGAACATTGGTTCAGGGGATTCCTTTGGCTACAGCGCACTTGCTGCCGTCCTTTCCGACCCCTTCCTTACTCAATTGACGAAGTTGAAGAATGACGGCGTGCAAGTGGTCGTCCTCGACACAATCGCACAGGCCACGAAGAAGATCCTGACCGACGCTGCGAACTTGAAGTACAAGCCAGTCTTCATTATCTCTGGTGTTGGTTCAGACCCACAGACGGTCAACAACAAGAACGAAATTGGCGCCCTGACCATGACCTTCTTCCCAGCAACTGGGGACACGAAGAACTCGTGGAACAAGTGGATTACCAAAGTTCTGGCTGCGGACAAGGCTGACTTCCCGAAGTTCAAGTCGTCGACCATCTTGACCGGCAACATGCAGTACGGCGCTGGTTGGGCCGTGACCTTCTTGCAGTTGGTGAAGGCCATGGGCTCTAACGTCACGCAAACCAACGTAGTGAACACCTTGGAGAACTCTGGTTCGACCTTCGCAACCCCCGCAATCACGCAGCTTGCGTACTCGGCGTCGAACCACCAGGGCCTCATGGGTGGAATCATGGTGACCGTCAAGTCCGTGACGGCGACGACTCCCGTCAAGAACGCCAAGGTCTACGCAACGACCGACGCTGACGGCAGCCCGCTTGTTGTCAAGAATCCAGTCAACGCAGCAGTGCCTGCCTGGCTGAGCTAGTTCAACTGCAGTACCAATGCAAAGAACCCCCGCCGGGAAGCCGGTGGGGGTTCTTTGCATTGTGGGAGATAGGAGTTTGACCTGGACAATGAGGCCCAACAACGCCGGAGCACAAGCAACCTCACCCTTGCTGAGAGGTGAGCGATGGTTCGACCAGCATGGGGCGGTAACCTGACGACGCACCATTTCAAGCCTTGGAGACCAACATGCGCAAATTGCACACCATTTTGGCTAGCGCCTCACTCGCTGGCTCACTGCTCGTGACGAGCGGCGTTGCCAACGCCACCGTCAAGCACCCAGCCAAGGCCACGTCGGCCGCAGCTGCGTGTGTCACCGCACACGCTTCGTCGTTGCACCAAGCAAAGACTCTCACCATTGCCACCGATAACCCGGTTTACGAGCCATGGTTCTCCAAGAACAAGCCAACAAACGGCAAAGGTTACGAGTCGGCCTTTGCCTACGCGCTTGCTACTGAGCTCGGTTTCACGCAGAAGCAGGTCAAGTGGGTCACCGTTCCCTTCGATTCGTCCTACCAGCCAGGCGCCAAGTCTTTTGACTTCGACTTAAACGAGGTGTCGTACACCGATGCTCGTGCCCAGGTCGTCTCGTTTTCAAAGAGTTACTACGACGTGACGCAGTCCATCATTGCTCTCAAGACCAATCGCATTGTGAAGCATCACACGCAGGCCGACTTGAAGACCTATCACTACGGTGACCAGATCGGCACAACGGGTTATGACTTCATCGTGAACAACTTGAAGCCCACCGCGGCCCCAAGCGTTTACAACACCTTGGAAGACGCCGTGTTGGCCCTCAAGGCTAAGCAAATCGATGCCATCGTCGTCGACACCCCAACTGGCCAGTACATGGCATCAGACTGGAGTGGCGAGTTCGCCAAGGGCACCGCCACCCAGGTTGGCCAATTCGGAGCGACCGGCGAGCACTTTGGTGCCCTTTTCCAAAAAGACAGCCCGCTCGTTGCCTGTGTCAACTTAGGCATTGATCAGTTGAACGCGAAGAAGACCATCAAGGCGCTGCAGGCGAAGTACCTCGGCATCTACAACAAGGTCCCAAAGATCAAGCCATAGTTCGTGGATCAACCTCGAACGAACAAGCTCGCCAGTCAACACCCTCCAAGGCTCACCAAGCCTCGGGGGGTGTTGTGGCGAGTAACGAGCACTCGACCGCGCCTTGTTTCACTCGGGTCAGCTGCGTTGGTCGTTGTTGGTGTAGCGCTCATCTTTGTCACCTCGCCAGGAGCGAGGGTGTTTGCCCACACCTTCCTCAACCCGCATTACATGAAGATTGCCCTGCTTGGCGACCCTTCTCACAACATCACGCCCATGTGGCAGGCGTTTTTGAAGAACGTCCTGCTCTGCGTCGTGGCCGAGCCCTTAGTGCTCTTGGTGGCCCTTCCCATTGCCTTGCTGCGCAATGCCAAGTCGCCCATCCTTGCTGGCCCACGCTTTGTCCTCACGGCCTACGTCGACTTCGCTCGAGGAGTGCCACTGATCTTGATTGTCCTCTCTGTCTATTTCGGCTTTCCCATTCTTGACATTCCCTTTGTCTCGTCTCGCACGTGGTTTCAGTACGGTCTGTTCTGTCTCGTTTTTTGTTACGCCGCCTATGTCTCTGAGGTCTACCGAGCTGGCGTGCAGTCGGTGCCGTTCTCTCAAACCTTGGCTGGTCGTGCCATTGGACTGTCTGAGTTCCAACTCCTTCGCCATGTGACCATCCCTCAGGCCCTTCGCATCGTGGTAGCCCCGCTCATCAACGACTTCGTCTCGCTTCAAAAAGACACCGCCATCATTGGCATTGGTGCTGGCGTCATTGAGTTGCTCAAAGCTGCCCAGATCAATCAAGGGGTGTTCTTCAACGACTCGAGTTATGCCGTTGCTGGCCTGTTGTTCTTGAGTATCTGCGTGCCGCTCACTCGAGTGGCAGACCGCCTCCAGGCCAAAGACATGCGAGCTCGGTTAGCGGGAAGCCAGTCATGACCGTGCCCGTGCTGCAGTTGCGTGACTTGACCAAGTCCTTTGGCGACAAAGTGGTCTTAGATGGCGTCTCCCTCACCGTCCAACCCCATGAAGTCGTGTGCCTCATTGGTGCCTCAGGTTCAGGAAAATCAACCCTGCTTCGCTGCTGCAATTTGTTAGAACCAGCAAGTGGCGGCACCATTTCTCTCTTTGGCGTTGACTTGGCCGGCGACGAGGTTCGCGGTGAACTTGTTCGACGCGAAGTGGGCATTGTCTTCCAAAGCTTCAATCTTTTTCCTCATCGAAGCGTCCTTGACAACATCACCATGGGCCCACGCCGAGCGTTAGGTGCGTCAAAACAAGCTGCAGAAGCCAAGGCACTGCAACTCCTAGAACGCTTCGCACTGGCCGAAAAGGCCCATGACTACCCTGACCGGTTGTCTGGTGGCCAACAGCAGCGTGTGGCGATTATCCGAGCGCTCGCCATGGATCCTCGACTCTTGCTCCTCGATGAGATCACCAGTGCACTCGACCCAGCACTTGTGGCTGAAGTCTTGGACCTCGTGCGCGAGCTCGCAGCAACAGGAATGCCGATGTTGCTCGCAACCCATGAAATTGAATTCGCCCGAGATGTGGCAACAACCATTGTGTTCTTAGAGGCCGGGCGCATTGTTGAATGTGGCCCACCGAGTGAAGTCTTGACCCATCCAAAAGACGAACGAACCGCAACGTTCCTTCGTCGTTACTTAGATGGTGACGTTCGAAGCGGTTGAACCTCGTCGAGGCGGCTGAACAGATCAAGGACTGATCGGTCACGGTCGTAGGTGACGAGTTGGCGTGCTTCGTCAACGCCAACCCAGCGAAGTTCTGAGACTTCATCATTAATCGTGAACTCGCCGGCTTCGACCTTCATCAACCAGTAAATCACGACCTTTGGGCGATCTTTGCGGTCAACGTAGTTGACAAATCCCACATACGTCCCGAGCGCACAATGCAGCCCAGTTTCTTCAAAGACCTCGCGAATCGCTGCTTCTTCAAAGGTTTCAGCTCCTTGGAGCTTTCCCTTCGGGAAGGACCAGTCAACGCGATAGGGGCGGTAACACACGACGACTTCTACGTCGCCACTGAGCCCTCGACGCCAGACAAGACCACCAGCCGACCACACCGTGATGCCCTCAGCAAACAGCGGGTCTTCAGTCACATGCCGTGACGAAGCCATGTGCCACAACTGATCTGGTGGACCACCGGGAAGGTGTGGTTCAGATTGCGTGACGAAGGCCACGGTTAATTCGAGGTCTTGTCAATAACGAGACGTGGCTCTTCGGTCAGCACGAAGTGCAGCTGCGACGTGTCAAGGAAAGATTCAATGTCGGTCCACATTTCGCCGAAGTCCTCGGCCATGAGCGAAGCCTCGTAGTCAGCCATGGTGGCAAACCACTGCACTGTGACGCCATCAAATCCACCGTCGTCGACCTCTGCGTAATTGGTGCGAGGGTGCTGTTCATAGCGAAGCACATACGAACCCGACTTCGAGCGAGCAATGAGTGGACCATGGACATTGATCCAGTGATCATGGAACTCCTCGCGAGTCATTCCGGCTTTGCGTCGCAGCATGCAAGTCAAACGAACCACGGCTTTCCCCTTCAGTCTTTGTTCTTTCAACCTAGTGCTCTCGTGGAGAGCCAAAGGTGTGATTCGCCTAGCATCAGATGATGGAGGTCGCGGCTTTTCATCATGGCGTCGGCCTCGGGTTCATTGTTGCCGCAGTCGCTGCTGGTTTCGGTGCGGGACTATTCAATGGCGTTGCCGGTGGCGGGACGATGTTGTCGTTTCCGACCCTGCTTGCGCTCGGCATCTCTCCCATTACCGCCAATATCTCCTCAACCATTGGCATCTTGCCGGGATATCTGACGTCGATTCTTGGCTTTCGCCAAGAGATTGGGCGCCAGCGTCATCATCTCAAGCGGTTGATCATTCCAGCCGTTGTTGGCGGCATGGTCGGGGCGATTGCACTCCTCACCACATCACCGGATGTTTTCAAGGTGCTCGTGGTGATCTTGGTTGGCCTCGCGACCTTGCTCTTTGCCATCCAACCAGCGCTGGCAAAGGCGATTGGTTCTTCAACAACCAAGGTCGAACACCGAACTGCAGTCATTGTTGGCGTGACCATCACATCGCTGTATGGCGGGTACTTCGGCGCTGGCATGGGAATCATGTTGCTGGTGGTGTTTGGCCTCACCTTGCCCATCTCGTTAGCTGAGTCTTCGGGGCTTCGCTCAGTACTCTCCATCACCGTCAATGCCTTGGCCGCATTCATTTTCCTTCTTCGTGGGACGCCCAACTGGGTGGCCGTTGCCTGCTTGGCTCCAGGAAGCCTCGTTGGTGGCTACGTTGGCGCCCATCTAGCCAAGCGCCTGCCAACGCTGTGGCTGCGAGTCATTGTTGTGGTCATTGGTTGTGTGACTGCGGCTGTGCTTGCGACAAAGGCCTAGTGGTTTCGCTTCACTAGGCTGAGCAGATGGCGTCGTTTTTCTCGTTTCCGAATCCCGTTGATGAGCATGCTGCTCGAACTGTTGCCGCTGGGGTCGTGGTGCTGTCGCTGTCGACCTTTTTCACCAATGTCGAAGTCGGCGCGATCCTGCTCACTTTGGGTTTTGCCGCCCGAGTGGCAACCGGTCCAAAGCTCTCACCACTTGGGCTCTTTGCCACCAAGGTCGTCGCGCCGCGATTTCGCCAACCAGTGCTCACCCCCGGTCCACCAAAGCGTTTTGCCCAAGGAATTGGCCTTTTCTTCTCCTTAGCAACGGTGGCGACGTGGGGACTTGCTTCGTGGGGTGCAGCGAGATGGATTCTGTTGCCACTCGCTGCTGCAGCATTCTTGGAATCTGCGTTTGGCCTCTGCCTTGGCTGCAAGGGATTTTCCCTGTTGATGCGCCTCGGGCTCATCCCGCAGTCGGTCTGCGAAGAGTGTGGAGACTTGTCGAAGCGCTACCCAAGTCTTCGGTAGCGCTCAGCGCCCGTGGTCTTGGAGGGCAATCTTTGCCGCGTCACTGGCTGAAACGGGCTGAGCACTTGGCGTCGAAGCGCGAGCGCTCTGCCCGAGGGCAATGGGGGTCACATAGCCAACAATGCTGTCAGTTGGCGTGTCGCTACTGAGTGCTGGGTCAAAGAAACCTGACTCCCAGACTTTGACGTTGTACCCCTGAGGGGTGGCTGGGCCAGCATTGCCCGCCACGACGTCGATGAGGTTTCCCTTCACCGCAACGACCAGACCAACGTGATTACCAACTCCAGTTGCTGCCACGCCCCACACCACCGCGTCGCCGGGCTTTGGATTATTCGTTGCTCCAGGTTTAAACGTGCCAAGGCGCATCCCTGAGGTCACAAAGGTGTAGCTGTAGCCAGTGATCCCCGAAACTTGGGCCCCAGATCTTAGCCAAACCCAGTTGGCAAAGTCTGAACACCACTCTTCAGACCCCATGCCTTTTGGACAAGCCCAAGTGCTGCCACGACCGAAGTAGCCCGAGTAGGGATTGCAGTTGGTATTGAGTGGTGTCTCAACGACTGCTGCGTGGTTTTGGTCAGCGCTTCGGGCCAACGACACAATTTTGGCCACGAGAGGGATTGATCCGCCGTCACTGGCAATGAGTGCTGGGCCGGTTGGGGTCATGGTCAACACTGGGTCGCTCGAAATCCGCTCACCAACGCCAACTGCCGAACTGACATTGGCCACTGTGGCCGTTGAACTCGTGGCAAAGTTCGTCACCGCGAGCAAGTCGCCGGCTGTTGAGCGCAGATAGAGCGTCGTTGGCGAGAGTGCAAGCGCTGAATTTGCACTCACGAGTTGTTTTGCTTTCGTGAGGGCAAAGGACAGATCAGTCCACACCCACGGCCCAAGGGCACTTGGTGCTGATGCCACAACAGCACCAGAAGTCGTGACGGCACCAGCCAAGAGCCCCGAACTCGTTGCCATGAGTTGTGGTGGACCAACAGGAACTGCTCCAGCGGGAAGCGTCAAGGGGATTTGGCGCCACATGGTGTAGGTCGTGTTGTCATCAACAAGAAGGACGAGTTGATGGCTCACGGTCTCAACGAGGAGGCTTTGCATGTCGCCATCGTTCGCTGCACTGGCAAGTTGTGGAGTGCCAACAACTGGAGCCAGCCCCGTAATCGCCGAGAGATCATAGGCATTCCAGGTGCGACCAAAGAGCCCATCATTCGTCCACTGCAGGACATGGCCGGCTGCAGAAGTACCAAAGATCTCATAGCGACCATCGGCAGTTCGGCCGAGTTCTGGGACAGAGGTCATTCCCGGGCCACCAACAACTGAGGTCAACACCGTTTGGACCCATGGTCCTTGGGCCGCGTTGGTGGTCGTCACCAGCGACACCGCGCCGTTTGCGCTGCGAACAGCAATCGCAGCTCCAGTTCCACCGTTGGACACGACATTGGACAGTGCGGCGACGCCCGTCAGTGTGGCCAGTGAAGCCGGGGTGCTTGCCGGTTTTGGTCGTGCCCCAAGTTGTGGGTCGCATGCGATGAGCACTGAACCAGTCGGTGACACGCCAGCAACAAAAAGACTCGACCCAATGGAGCGAAGAACCATCGACGTTGAACCTTCGGGAAAGACTCCCGATTGCGAGAGATCCGTGGCAATGGTCGAGCCAACGGGAGGCAAGGTCGAGGGAGCAAAGATCACGACGTCAGCAAGCGGTTGAACTCGTGGAGCAGTGGCCGCTGCGCGCTGAGTAAAGCCAGCAACAAGGCCGGCGAAGACTCCTGCACTCATCAAGATCCGACTCAGTGGTGCGGATTTTTTTCTGTTTGAGCGCTCCACCCTCTTCTCCTGAGGTCACCTTGCGTAGGTGCGTCACGCTCCGCCCAGAACGACTCTACCAGCACAAACTCACTGAGTCATGGCTGAGACACCGCAACGCGCTCTTCCGACTCGTTGCTGTTTTCTCCTAGCCTCTGTTTATGGCGAGAAAGATGAAGTGGGCTCCGGCACTCCTTGCGGTCTCGCTCATGTCGTCAATGCTGGTCGCCGACGTGGCAAGTGCCGAGGTCGCCAAGAGTGGTTCGCCCCTCGTTCACCTGTCAAAGAAGCCTCAACTTCCTCCTGATGCGAAACGTCTGAGCGCAGTAAAGCCCTCGCAACCTTTCACCTTGACCATTGGTCTCGCTCCAAGAAGACCTCAGGCCTTTGACGCCTTTGTCCAAGCAGTCACCACTCCAGGTACGGCGCAATTTGGCAAGCATCTCGCCCGTGGCGAGTACGCCAAACGCTTTGGCCCAACTGCTGCGTCCATTGAGCCACTGACAAAGAGTCTTCAAGCCGCGGGCTTTGTGGTTTCCCCCTTCCACGCGGCACGACAGTTCTTGAAAGCACGCGGCTCAGCCGAGACCATCTCGACGTTCTTTCACACCACCATGGCGAACTACGAGACAGCAGATGGAACGAGACACTTCTCGGTGACGTCTGCACCCAAAATTGATCAGTCCCTCAAGACCTTGATCACGGGAATCTCAGGGCTCGGTTCGTTCAATACCTTGAGCCCAAGTGTGACCAAGCAGACCCACGCGGCTGTCGCTGCGCCATCATGTCAAGCCGCTTCGGATTTGGCCACGAGCGGTTACGGCATCACGACAACTCAGCTCGCAACTGCCTACGGGCTCGACCGGTACTACAGCGCTGGCAACACCGGCCAAGGCGTGACGGTTGGCATCTATGAACTCGCTCGGTACAAAGCGAGCGATATTTCGACCTATGCCAGTTGCTACGGCGTGACGCCGAACATCGTCAATGTCAATGTCGATGGCGGACCACCGCAGTATTCAGCGGCGGCTTCGTCGGATGCAACTGAACCCACGCTCGACATTGATCATGTGATCTCTGTTGCCCCTTCGGCCAACATCATGGTCTACCAAGCACCCAATTCAACCGCAGCAAATCCAAGTTCCCCAAACAACTTGCTCGCACGAATTGCCGCTGATGACTTGGCCCAGGTGATCACGACGTCATGGGGTCTGTGTGAATCGGACAATCCGGACCCAGGTGGGGTCAACTTTGAAAATGGACTGTTCAAGCAGATGGCAGCTCAAGGCCAGACCTTTATTGCCGCAAGCGGCGACAATGGACCTGCTGACTGTGCTGGCAATAGTTCTGATCCGGTTGATACTTCAGATGCAGTCGATGACCCAGCGAGTCAGCCCTACGTCACCGGTGTTGGCGCCACTCGAACCACGTCATTTAGTCCGCTGGTCCAAAGTGCATGGGGCCGGGGTTCACTGAGCGGTGGCGGCTCAGGTGGTGGCTTGTCAGCCGTGTGGCCTCGGCCGAATTGGCAAGTGGTCGCTTCCTCCGACGTTCGCGTGACCGCGGCAACAAAGCGCATGGTGCCCGACGTGTCGCTCAATGGTGACCCGAGATCCGGTGTGCTCATCTACCAAGCCGATCAAGGTGGTTGGTTTCCTATTGGCGGAACCTCAGCAGCGTCACCGCTGCTCGCAGCTGTTGTCGCCCTCGCGGATGTCTTGTGCCAGCGAAGTGTTGGTTTCATGAATCCTTCGCTGTATCGCGCAGCACTTGCGTCGCCGGCGAACTTCAACGACGTGACGGCTGGTTCAAACAGTGTGGGGACAAAAACACTGTTCACCGCAACCAGTGGTTATGACCTTGCCAGTGGCCTCGGAACCCCCTTGGGTGGCGCGCTTGACTCCCTGTGCGCAGCCGCTCCATCAACGACGTCGACGTCGACCCTCATTGGTCGGCCCACCAACCTTGCCCTCACCTTCTCAACAACTGCTGAGTTGAACGCTGGAGACACTATGGTCGTCACCTGGCCGAGTGGACTGACGTTGCCGTCGAATCCGGTGTCACTTTCAGCAACGGCCAATGGCAACGAGGCGCCACTTGTGTGGAAGTCAACTGGAGCAGCGTCTCCTTCAGTGACGCCCAACCAAGTGACCTACACCGTTGCCAGTCGGGTGAGCACTGGGTCGCTGATGGTCATGAGTGCAACTGCTGCGATCAACCCAAGTTCCAAGGTTCCCCAAGCAGTGTCGGTTACCGCTTCGCCATCAACGTGGGTCCTCGTAGGCACCTCACTGCCTCAACTCACTGGCCTGACCCATGCTTGGGCGAGCAGAGATGTCACTGCCGCGAACCGTGCCCTTTCCGGCAAAGCCACCCTCGGAGGCTTACTCGTGAACCAACAACTCGCCTCACAGGTTGCCGGAGTTGGATCCAAGGTCACCCTGTCGAGCGGCACCTCCCCAAACCTCACGACCACAACCCTTTCCCTGTCGACCTTGACGAGGGCGTCGGGAACCTTCACTGGTCCGGTGCAACTGACCAAATCCGGCGAGACCTTTGTCTTGGCCGGCATTTCAACCACTGGCCATCTCCTCATTGCTCGCAGCACCGCAGTGAAGTCGAAATGGACAGTGTTCGATCTCACGAAGTCTGCTGGCCTTGGCAGTGCACAGGCTGCAGCAGTGTGCCTGAGCACCATTGGTAGCTCACCGGTCGCTTCCGGTGCGCTGAAGCTCAACAATGGTCATCTGTTGTCCTTCACGGCGACCTCGAGTGCAGCAACAGCCTTCACCACCGCTGATCTCACGACGACGACCGGCCTTGCCATCGCTCAAGCTCCAGCGTGTGCGGGCGACGGTAACCAGCTCCTCATTGGTGCGAGATCGACCAGTGGCGACCTGTTTGCCCTCACCGTGTCGGGGGCAGCGGTGCTCTCGGCAACCAATGTGTCGGCGACCACAACACTTGGGCCCCTTGGCAGCGGTCCAATTTCAGTGACCGTTGGCCCCCTCGGCAGCGCCCTGACCGCTACCGCAGCAACTGGCCGGGCCTCACTCGTGACTGCACTCACTTCGCTTGGTCCGTGGACGGCAACGTCGCTGGCCTCGAGTGCGGTCTCTTCTGCAGTTGTTTCTTCCCCAGTGGCGATTTGCGGCCAAAACCACTGGTTGGTCGTTTCGTGGTCAAAATCGAGCCACCTCATCGTGTTCTCCCCAACTGGACCAAGGGCAACATGGAATGCCTATGACGCGACGACGACATGGGGCCTCTCCGGCTCTGCGGCGGTGCTGCGAGGTGCCGTCTCCACAACTTCGGTGATCTTGAGTTGGACCTCAACTGCTGGACACGTGATCGTGGCCTCGACACAAGCAGCGCTTTGAGCACAGCGCTTGGTGGCGAGGGATCACTAGGGTGAACCACATGGCACACCGGCAAGGCCATGGGGCCAGACGGAGATGGCGGTGGCGAGCCTTGATCGCGTTTGCCACTTTTGCCCCACTTGTCTTCGTGGCAAGTGCGACGCCAACCCCAAAACTCGCTGGTGCCGCTCCAGTGCAAGTTGCCCCGCCTTCACATCTGTGGTCATTTGGCACACCCCTTGGTGCAGGAGCGCCGTGGACAACAGTTGACGTGACCGCGAGTGCAGCTCTCACGAACTTCGTTGAGCCTCCCGCACTCGTCGATGCTGGTGGATCGGTGCTTGGTGCTGGTCTCACCACTTCGAACCAAGTGGTGATGTTGACTGCTCCTTCTGCAACGGCACTCACCTGGTCCTCAACCAATTTGACCCAGTCCATTGGTCTCACCTCGACGGTGACCCCCGCAGTTGCGGTTGACCAAAGCGGTGTCCCTGAACTCATCACGAGGGCACCAAATGGCCATCTCCTGTTGACCGTTGAGCAATTCAGTGGGAGAAGTGCCTGGCAGACCTCTGACCTGACGCAGCTTTCTGGCGGGCCAGCAACCGTTGGCCGACCAGCGCTCACCGTGACGAGCACCGGCACTGCGGTGTTTAGTCGCACAGCAAATGGACACGTCATTTCCTTCGTCGACACCGACAATGGAACAAAGCCCTGGCGGGCCATTGATGTCACCGCACTGTCGGGTGGGCCAAACATCGTGACGGATCCGGTTGCCAGCGCAGAAGCAACCTCTGGTCAACATCACCTCGCTGGCATTTCGGTTCTTGGCACCGTGGTCGAATTTGCCGACGACAACGCCACGTTGCGCTTTTGGAGCAGTCGAAACTTTCCCGTACCGAGCCCGGTCAAAGGCGGACCGGTCATTGCCTCAACAAAGGGGGCGACCACCATTGTCGCTACCCTTGCCAACCATCATCTCTACTGCGTCTCGGGGCCCATCAACACCGCTGCATCACTGTGGAGCGCTACCGACTTGACCGTCAAAGCCATTGGCGGCTCGAGGGTGACTGGTCCCCCCGTTCTCGCAAGTGACGGGACAAAGCTTCAAGTCTTGGCCCGCAGCGACTACTCGGACTTCATCAGTTTTGACCTCGATACCAGTCAAACCTCGCCGGCGTGGCGAGCACTCGATGTCAAGGCATCTGCTGGATTCTCCCCGTCTTCGACCGCGTTGAGTGCAGCCGAAGTTGGCGGGCAATTCATTGTGGTGTTGAGTGGGGCAATGTTGGCAACAACCCCAGGAACTGGCCTCTACGCCATTCCCCAAGGGTCACTTGCTCGAGCGCTCAACGATGGCTGGCCGGTGATTGGTGACACCGGAGCACTCGGCACCCAAGGCTCCCCCTATACCGGCCTTGCCAACTCTGGCCAAGACTTGGCCACAGGAAAGGCCATTGCCGCAAGTGGCAGGCCGGCAACATGGCTCAGCTTCTGGACGGTGTCGGGGCCTCCCATTGCCGCCGACCTCTCGGCCATTTCCTGCCCAAGCACCTGCGTGGCAGCTGGAGCAGCCACCGAACTCGACGGCTCGACCGTCCCAGTTGTGGTGACGAGCACGAGTGAGGGCAAAGGTGTTGCCTCGTGGTTGCCGCTGCCAACTGGCTCAGCCGCAGATCCAAAAGCAATCGTGACGGCAATTTCCTGTCAACAATCAACCGTGTGCACCCTTGTTGGCAGTGCGCTTGATGCAGCGGGTCATCGACTGCCAACGTGGACCACGATTTTCGGAACAGACCGTTCAGCGAAATTCATCACCCTTCCCCCATCGCAAGCAGCCAACCCGCAAGCCACCTTGACCGCCGTTGACTGCACCAGCCAAGCCGTCTGTGTGGCGGTTGGATCCTTTGTTGACAACCTCGGTCGCACGAATGGCATTGGTGTGGCAACAAGGGCGGGCAACCCGAGCACGGCACGGACGCTGGCGAACCCTCCTGGCGCATCGGTCAACCCTCGACTCCAACCAACTGCACTCAACTGCACGAGTGGCCAAAGCTGCCTCGGTGTTGGCTCATTTGTTGACACCTCCGGGCGGACTCGGCCATTTGTTGCCGCTATTGCCGCCGACACCGCAATCTCACTCGCTCCGGGAACCTTGGCACCAGGTGCTGCCGCCAGTCCACAAGCGACCTATAACGCCATTGACTGTGGCCCAAGTACCTGCACGGTGGTGGGCACGACCACCATGGCCTCGGGCAAGGCGCTCGCAACCGTCACCACAGTCAGCGGTGGCGTGGCCGGAGCAACCAGTGTGATTTTGTCCCCAAGTACTGCGGCAGCAAATCCCAAATTTGCTCTCAACGCAGTGAGTTGTCCAACGTCTACCTGCATTGCCGCAGGACATGCTGTAGATAGCCAACTCCACAGTCGAGCTGTCCTTGTCGCCATTGTTGGCGGGGTGATTGGCAAAGCTGCATTCTCCAACCTGCCAAGTGGCTCAGGTAGAGATCCGAGCGCCACGCTGCAAGCACTGTCTTGCGTCTCGGCCAACAACTGCCGAGGAGTTGGGCAGTTCATGGATGCAAATGGCACGAACCAAGCCTTGGTGGTCGCCGGAACGCCGAGGGTAAATGTGGCGCAATTGAGCGTGTTGCCAACTGGTGCAGGAGCGGCCAATCCTCCAGGAGCGTTCTACGAGGCGAGTTTGTTAGCCGGCAAAGCAGTTGGCGCGATTCTGGCCTCCTACCCGCGCCAAGGGCTCAACTTGCAGCCGAACTTTGTCATCTTTGACCCTGAGGGCTATCCCGACAACCACTCCGGCCTCGACGGTCCACCTGGACCAGTGAGCTCGGCCAAATGGGCCTCGGCCTTGAGTGGCTGGGCCGATGGGCTCCATCAGTTCAACCCTGGAACACACGTTGGGGTCTACATGGACCAATCCGAATATGGCACCTACAACATTGCCAAACTCCCCCTGCCAGCGTTCTTGGCCGTTGCGTGGGGTGTGCGCTACTCGACCAACGCCCAAGGCAAATTGACCATCACTTCCCCGCCCACGCCACCAAAGAAGATTGTCTCTGGTCCAAACATTGCCGGCATTATCTCGTTCAACGACTTCTGCCCTTCTGAGTGGGGACGAGCGGGCGATTATGCCAACCAGGTGTCGATGTTCTCGAAAGCCCCGTGGAACGGGACCTACAACACCTTGCAATTCATTTTGCCGACGCAATACTGCGCACCGCGACCGAGTTAACTCGTGGCAGCAACGACGCCATCGCGAATGGTGACGGTTCGGTTGCGCTGTGCTGAGACCCGAGCACCAGGTAAGAGCAGTCCGGTGACATTGAGAGGATCCGACCCGCACACCGTGACCTCAACGGGAGCCTTGTGGTGAGCAGAGTTGAGCATCTGCACGACTTCGTGACGAGCAAATTGCTCGCCAGCAATGCCGGAAACGAATCGGCCACCACTCACCTGGCCCTTTGCTTCAAGGCGGCGTAATGCTCGAGCGAGATCTCTCCACGCAACGGTGAATGACTCTCTGGCGTAGTGGCTAAAACTCACCACTCCCCAGCGAACCAGCAGTATTTCGGCCAACTCTTCTGCCAGTGCTTCAGTTGCCAAGACATCGCTGGTGCGAAATGCAGGGGTCACGAGCGACCACCGACCTTCGCCAATCTCACTTGGTCGCAGTCCTCGATGCGTGCCGAGTCGGCCAGCGGGTGAGCGTCGCAGTCGACTTGTCTTCACTGCTTTTGGTTTGAGCAGTGCGCGAACTGCACCAAAGGTGTCGGCGTGGACAAGGCCCGAAGCGACGAGTTCCCACAATCCTTCGTCCACTTCTGATGCCAAGCGACCAGTGAGCCCGCTCAGATCAGAGCGAAACGTCGCTCCATTGGTGCTCAAGACTTCGTAACACTCTGCTGCTGCCCCAAGGGTTGGTGGGGTTGGGCTCTGGCCTTGGCGGACACCGGCCAACAGCACCGACACGTCAGCGCGAAGACAGAGCGTGAGTGGCGTCGACGCAGATGGATGCGAGGTCCCCCGGCGCTTCGCCGAGAGCTCACTGCGAGGCGTCAGACGCAACCAGGTGACTTGTCCCGACAAACAGAGTTCATCAAGCCATGCCGGCTCGTAGTCAGCCACTCGGGCAGCCAAGACGTGACGCTCCCAGTCTCCAGCTGCGAGTTCAATGCCTTGGAGTTGTTCAATGACGGCCAACACTCCTTGGCGGCCGCGGAGTTGGGCTGTCCCGCCAACATGTTGGACCTGCCGGAGCGTTTCGAGATAGGTCGACAGGGGTACGGCTTCAACCCGAGCGCGCCGCACGTTGGTGCTTCCTCGGTAGAGGCGGGCCAACAGATGTCGAGCACACCAGCGGCCGTCAGGCAACTCAATGGCAAATCCCATGGCCTCAACTCGCCGGATTGCCGTTGCCGCTCGAAGAGCAGTGAGTGGCGCTCCGTGCAGTGGCGAAGCGCCCATCTGATTGCTGGAAGTGAGGTCCTGAAGCGTGATGGGGCCAACTCGCTCCAAGTGGCCGCGCAGACATTCAGCTGCCACTTCGTCGTCGTGGTCTCGACCGGCAAAGTCCTCTTGGCGATGCGCTGCCACCCAGAACCCGTCGACCACTTCCATGCGACCACCATCGATGAGCAGCTGAGCGAACCCCTGCCACTTTGCAACGGGTCGCATGGCGACCAGATCTTCAACGAGGTCGCACAGCTCATCTTGTGAGCGCACCCGCGGCTCGATTTGCTCCAGCAACTGCTCAAGTGCTTGAGGGTCAATGGTCGTTGACCCGCCGGCGGCAATATTGGCGAGTTCAGGCAAACTCCGTTCAAGACCAACGGCACGAGATCGGCGCTCTTCTAAGGGTGCATCATCTAAGAAGGTATAAGGCCGGCCGGTCAAGATTCCATGGGCGAGTGGCGACGGTGTGGCTGACTCAACAAACGAGCAAGTGATCTCACCGCACTCGAGGTCGCGAAGCAATTGCACGAGACCATCGCCATCCATGGGTTCAAACAAGGTGTCAGCAATGGTTTGGCGAACAAGCAAGTGGTCCGGGATCGCAATGGGCCCGGGCGCCGCGTTTTCCTGGCAGGCAGCGAGAGATGGCCAGGTCGCAGCCAACAGATCTTCTGATTCCATCCGTTGCAGATGAATGGGTCGGCGGCCCCCAGAGGTCGTGCGAGCCACAATCAGGCTGCGGTTGAGATTCCACCGCCAGCGAGCTTGCAACATGGGGTGAGGCAGGACTGCTTGGGTTAAGACCGATATTGCCTGATCTGACCGCACCATGTTCGGCACTTGCGCCAAGGGGAAACTGTGGTGTGGCCCAAGTGAGATGAGCACGGTGTCGTCATCTGCGGCTGCTTGCAGCTCAAAGTCAAACGCCACACAGAAGCGTTTGCGCAGTGCGAGACCAAGCGCTCGGTTCATGCGGCCACCGTGCGGTGAGTGCACAATGAGTTGGCTTCCCTCGGCGTCATCAAAGAACCGTTCAATCACCAAATGCTTGGCCGTTGGCAGTTGGCCAAGCGCCCCGAATGCTGCAGCCAAGTAGGTCGCCACCTGCAAAGCAGCAATCTCACCAACGCCGGAAAGCTCATCAATTGCCGCTGGCAACTGAGCGGCACGACCTTGTTCTAAATACTTCTGTGCCAGGCCACGAATCGTGCCAACCCAGTGCGACAACTCTGTCGTGCGAGCCGGGGCTTCTCCGAGCCAAAACGGGACCGAGGGTCGAGCGCCGCCGGCATCGACGACGCGCACCACGCTCGTTTCTACCTTCGTCACCCGCCATGACTGCGTCCCAAGGAGAAACACATCACCTGGAGTTGAGTCAATGGCGAAATCTTCGTTGACCTGGCCAATGGTGACCCCTTCAGGGTCAAGCACCACGCGGTAGTCGCCAGTTTCAGGGATCACGCCACCGTTGAGCAGTGCCGTGAGACGGGCGCTCTTCGCCGGCCGCACCAGCCCGCTTACCCGGTCGAGATGGAGGTGTGCTCCTCGTCGACCGCGCCCGGTCACAATGCCGCGAGCGGCAAGTTCTAAGGCTTCGTCGAAACCGTCAACTGACAGCTGTGAAAATGCAGCAGCGTGACGGACCATGTCGTAGAGCTCAGTGACCGTGCACTCGCCTGCGGCTGCCACTTCAGCGACGATGTGCTGAATAGCGACATCCATGGGTTGATGCACGGGGTGCAAGACATCGAGATCGCCAGCGCGAACCGCTGCGAGCAGCGCTGTGCACTCAACGAGTTCATCGCGGGTCATGGCATAGATGCGGCCCTCGGGGGTTCCCCCAACATGGTGATTGGCTCGACCAATGCGCTGCAAGAAGGTTGAAATTGCTCGAGGCGAACCAAACTGACAGACAAGATCAACTGGACCAATGTCAATGCCGAGTTCTAACGACGCCGTGGCAACGAGTGCTTTTAAGTCGCCTGAGCGAAGCCGAGCTTCGACGAGCCGGCGTCGAGCGAACGACAAACTTCCATGGTGAGCCGCTACTTGGAAGTGCTCGTCACTGGTTGCGGCTGGATCTTCACCTAAGCGCTCAGCCAACTGATGAGCCAAGCGCTCAGCCATGCGACGGGTGTTGACAAAAATCAGCGTTGTTCGGTGGCTTTTCACCTGCTCGGCCAAGTCATCAAGTGCCTCAGACATCTGTGCGGCACTGGCAACGGCTTCGAGTTCTTGCGTGCCAATCGCAACGGTGACGTCGACGTTGCGTCGATGCCCACAGTCAATGATGATTGGTGCTTCCCGGTCATCTCCAACGCCGCTTAACAGTTCACCAACGACCGAGAGCGGACGCTGCGTGGCAGAAAGCCCAATGCGCTGAAGCCGGCCACCTTGTTTTGCCACGAGCGCGGCCAAGCGTTCAATCGTGACGCCGAGGTGGGCTCCACGCTTATCTCGAGCAAGGGTGTGGATTTCGTCGATGATGATGGTTGACACGTTCTTGAGGGCACTGCGCCCCTTGGCCGAAGTGCACAACAGATACAGCGACTCAGGTGTCGTGACAATGAGATCTGGTGGATTCTTGACCAGAGCCGCTCGCTCTTGAGCGGATGAATCTCCAGTTCTGAGCCCCACGTCAACCGTTGGACCGACGAAGCCCTTTGCTTCAGCCAATGCGGCAATTTCAGCTAAGGGCTGCAGCAGGTTCTCTCGCACATCAGCGGTCAGCGCTTTGAGCGGGGAAACGTAGAGCACCTTGGCCGTCTTTGGGACGTAGGTTCCTGCGTCAAAGGCATGCCAGAGCGCATCAATGGCCACCATGAAACCCGTCAGCGTCTTTCCCGAACCCGTTGGAGAGGCAACGAGCACATCTTTGCCAGTGCGAAGCGCTGGCCACGCAGCGAGTTGTGGGACAGTTGGGCCCCCGGGGAACCGGTTGGAAAACCATTCGGCCACAACCGGATGAAACCCCGCAAGCGCAGGAACTGTGGTTGACGAGGTCGAGGTAAACAACGAAGGCTGGCGTGTTGGTCCACTCACCTCTTGAGCATCGTCGCTCGGTGTGTCAGACCGCTTCGTCACAACGGCGGCGACTCGTCATGACGGCCAACTGCTCGCTCGGCTTCAAATGCTTGCTTGTCCGCTCGGGCCCGCTTGACAATGAACCTGATGGTGAGCACCAGCAACACCATGGTCGCAAGCACAAAGATCGAAAACACCAGCACAAAGGCAAGATTGGTTCCGGCAATCACGGCGATCTCCATCTCTGCAGGCTACCGGGAGATGGCGTGCGACACCCGTTCGCAATCCTTCATCCATGCTCCTCGCAGAACGCTCAATGCACCAAGAATCGCCATCACTTGGCCTCACCCCACTTGCTGGCGATCAACTCTTGGACTCACTTCGTGGACAAAAGGCAAACCGCCAACTTTTCGACGTTGGGCTTGCCGGCGGCCTTCGGGCTTGGCTCAACGACGCCTGTTTTCAGGCACGTGACGCAAGCGAAACGCCACTCGTCATCACCAAAAAGATGGTCGTTGGTGGCAGGAAAAGTCTCCCCTCAACGCTCACCTATGCATTCGTGCGGGGTGCACTCGTTGCCACCTTGTTTCGGCTCTTCGTCACGAGCGGGAAAAGTGAGAACCCGTTTGCCGATGCTTGTGCGGTGCTGTTTTCTGAGCCACAGCACCAAGAAACAGCGAACTTTGTTGCCACACTCGCAGCGCGCGACCTTCGTGGTCTCGAGCGTGAAATTGTCTTGCATGCCCGAAATCTCGAGAGCCGGTGGCCGGTGCTCTCGCCAACGTGGATGCCTCGCACTGGCGTGGCAATGGCCGCTGCACTTGATGGGGGACGAGTCATCTTGCGCGGCATGGCTGATCTCGCCATTGGTCAGCCCAACAAAGAAGTCCCAAGCATCTGCCTCGTTTCGGTGCGCTCAACGCCGCTGCACCATGCACATCGAGAAGAGTTGCGCTTCTTAGGCCTCATTGAGACCTTGCGCAGTGGAGTCCCGCCATTTCGCCTCGCCACCTATTCCACCTTGACTGGTGAGGTCTTGGCTGAAGCCGTGACCGAGGAGCTCTTGAAGAACACCGTGATGAACACGATTGCCGCAATTGACCAAGAAGGGTTACCCAAGTGACCACACCACTGAAACGAATCGAGCTCGCGTCACTCACGCAAGAACTGCTGCAGCCAGCAGCGACAACAACTCAATTCAGCCGCGACGACCTTCAGCACTTGGCCACCCGCTTAGGCAACGCAACCTCACAAAGCGGAGAACTGCTCCGCATTGACAGCTGGACGCTTCGCTCTGGGCTCGACACGGTGCAAGGTGCCTTTGCCTGGACTCCGCAGTTCACCAAGCGTTCGCTTGGCCTTGCCGCACTTCGCCTCTTGGTCTTTGGCGTTGCCGCGACCCCAAGCGAAGCCGTTGGCATCGAAGTCGACCGGCTTGTTCGCCTTGGGAGGGATCAGCCACCGTTTTCCAACTCGTTGGCTACGTATCTCGCTTCGTCTTCTGGAGCGATTCGCTCTGCAGCCATGGCTCATGCCATTACCTATGCCACCGAAGTGTTCTGCGCCCTTGACTGGAAACGCTTTGAGCGCCACCCAATCATTGGTGGCCCTGACGCCATCTCACTGTTGCGCAGCCAAGGCTTGGCGCTTCGAGGACGAGCCGAACTTGTCGTCGATATTGATGGCGCAACAGCCGGCGACTTGGCCGAAAGTCGACTCGTGGTCATGCACGGATCAATCGCAGATGACACCACGTTGTTGCTCGGCTCAGCGGCCTTGGCGGCAACGCTTTCGAGCAGTGACCGTCGAGCACCAGCTCGTATCGTCGCCTATTTCCCGACTTCTGGCCAGGCAGCAGTGCTTGACATCACCGAAAATATTCTCAACCGGGTCGCCCTCGGTATTGCCAAAAGAGTAGCAAATTGCCGGTATGTTGCGCCTCAAACCCAAGCTGCTTGACAACGGTCGAGGCGCAGGCTGAAGAAGAACTAACGTCTCTTTGGTCATGGAACGCCGCTCAGAAATTCGTAATGTCGCCATTGTCGCCCACGTCGACCACGGTAAGACCACCCTCGTGGACAAAATGCTCTGGGAAACCGGCGCATTTCGAGCCAACGCGGATATTGCCGACCGCGTCATGGACTCCGGTGACTTAGAGCGCGAGAAGGGCATCACCATTCTCGCCAAGAACACGTCGATTAACTACAACGGCACGAAGATCAACATCATCGACACCCCTGGTCACGCTGACTTCGGTGGCGAAGTTGAGCGCGGCCTCACCATGGTTGACGGCGTGCTGTTGCTCGTTGACGCCTCAGAAGGCCCACTTCCCCAGACGCGCTTTGTGTTGCGCAAGGCCTTAGAAGCCCGCCTTCCCGTCGTGCTCGTCATCAACAAAGTCGATCGACCCGACGCTCGCATTAGCGAAGTGGTGTCCGAAGTTGAAGAACTCTTCTTGGACTTGGACGCTGACGAGGACCAAATTGACTTCCCCATCCTCTACGCCTGCGCCCGCGATGGATGGGCAGCAAACAACGAAGGGGACCTCGGCACCTCGCTGGCTCCACTGTTCGAAGCCATTCTTGAGCACATCCCAGCACCTGAATACGAAGCGGGCCATGGCTTGCAAGCACTCGTGTGCAACTTGGACGCTTCTGCTTATGTTGGACGCTTGGCCATCTGCCGTGTCCACAATGGCACGCTGAAAAAAGGCGACAGCGTCACCTGGTGCAAGCTCGATGGCACGACGGAGCGAGCCAAGATCACTGAGCTCTACGTGACCAACGCCTTAGAGCGCGTTGACGTGAACGAAGTTGGACCGGGCGAGATTGTCGCTGTTGCCGGGTTCCCAGAAATCACCATTGGCGAGACCTTGGCTGATCTCGAGAACCCCATTGCCCTTCCGCCAATTACCGTTGACGAGCCCTCGCTCGGCATGACGGTTGGCATCAACACGAGCCCCTTGGCTGGCCAAGATGGCTCGAAGTTGACTGCCCGCTTCTTGCGCAACCGCCTTGACCAAGAACTCATTGGTAACGTGGCGATTCGCGTGCTGGCAACGGACCGTCCCGATACCTGGGAAGTCCAAGGCCGTGGTGAGTTACAACTCGCCGTGCTCGTCGAAACCATGCGCCGTGAAGGTTTTGAGCTCACCGTTGGAAAACCTCAAGTCGTCACCCGTGAGATTGATGGGGTGAAGAACGAGCCAATTGAGCGGGTGTCGGTTGACGTGCCTGAGGAGTACATGGGTGTCGTCACCCAGCTGCTCGCCCTTCGCAAGGGAACCATGCTTGAAATGGTCAACCACGGCACTGGCTGGGTGCGTCTTGACTACAAGGTTCCTGCACGTGGCCTCGTGGGCTTCCGCACTGAATTCATGACCGAGACTCGCGGAACGGGTATCTTGCACCACGTCTTTGACGGCTGGGCCCCTTGGCTTGGCGAGTTGAAGCTTCGTCGTAACGGTTCGCTCGTGGCTGACCGTCGTGGCGTGACGACGAACTTCGCTCTGACTGGTCTCCAAGAACGCGGCACTTTGTTCGTTGGCCCTCAGACCGAAACCTACGAAGGTATGGTCGTTGGCGAGAACTCGAGGTCCGAAGAGATGGACGTCAACCCAACGAAGGAAAAGCAACTCACGAACATGCGCTCGTCAGCAGCTGACAACTTCGAGCGTCTGACGCCTGCCACGCTGCTCTCACTTGAGCAAGCACTGGAATTCATTGCTGACGATGAGTGCGTTGAAGTCACCCCGAAGGTTGTTCGACTTCGCAAGGTGGTCCTTGACCAGAATATTCGTGGTCGCATGCGCAAGTCGAACAAGAACAGCTGAGCACCGCTGCGGGACCGATTTCGTCCAAGGCCACCCAGGTTGCGAAGTAGGATTGTCGACGGAATGGTGGCAGAGTGGACGAATGCGACAGTCTTGAAAACTGTTGGGGGTGCAAGCCTCTCGTGGGTTCGAATCCCACCCGTTCCGCCAAGGTAGTCAGTTACAGCATCAACAACATCACGAACCTTCAACTCGACCCCGTGGGGTCGAGTTGATTTCGTTGAGGAGCTCCGCGAAAAACCATGGTGACAACTCACCAGTTCGCAAAGGTTCACTCGAGGGCAGAGGTTGAAGAGGTCTGGTGGCCCCTTGACAGAGGTATTGCTGGTGTTAAAGAGCAGTCCGCGTCCACTGTTGAGAGGGATGACCATTGTTCTGTAACATTGTTAACGTGAGGCAAGTGTGGCTGCGCTCTCGGTGCGAAATGAGGTGAGCCAATGGCCAAAGCTGACAATCAAGAGCAATTCGAATTTCGTCGAAGCCAAATTCTTGCCACCGCTCTTCACATCATTACTGAGCGTGGCTACTCAGAAACCCGCATTGCTGACATCGCGAAACGCTGCGAGATCTCCAATGGCCTCGTCATGTACTACTTCCCAACTAAAGTTGACCTCCTCGTTGGGGCAATTCGCTACGCCGAAGATTGCTGGTATGAGGAATTGCAAGCGGCCGTTCTTGGCACGACAAGTGCAACTGAACTCTTGGAGCGCACGGTTGCGATCTTTCTCATTGGTGGACCGACCGAAATGTTGCGACTCCCTTGGTCTCTTTGGCTTGACCTTTGGAGTCAATCAACACGCAACGAGGAAATCGCTGACGTGCATCGCCAAAGTGACGATCGCTGGCGAGCAACGCTGTCGTCGATCATTGAAGCTGGAGTTGCCTCTCACGAATTCCTCCTCCTTGGAAGCATGGACAATACGGTCATTGCCTTGACGGCAATGTTCGATGGACTTGCGGTCAACATTGCTTGTCACGACGGAACGGTGACCGAGGAGGTTGCCTTCAATATCGCCATGCGCTTCACGTCGCTTGCACTGGGATTTGTTTGGCACAACAACGAGATGACCGCAAACAAACTCCTCGGCTACTTCGCTCCAGAAAACTCCATTGTTTGAACCAAGGGACCGCTTAGCTTTGCCCCGGGGTGTTGAGCAAGAGCGTTGATGCGCTCTCGCCAAGACGTGGCTTTCAACACATCGCTCGCCATTGCTTTGTACTCATGGAGCACCACCGTTGCCCAGTTGAACGAATGAAGGTTCTTGGTCAAGCCATAGACCACGGGCTCAACCTCAGGCGCATAGGTCTTGAACAGCCGGTCGAAGGAGAGAAAGATTCCACCGTGGTTCTTATCCAAATACTGCGCATTCACCCCATGGTGGACGCGATGCGCTGCTGGTGAGTTGAGCACAAGTTCGGCTTTGCCCATCGACTGAATCAACTCAGTGTGGATCCAGTACTGATAGAGCAAGTTCACCCCTCGAGAGGTGAGCACCGAAGTCGGCGAGACGCCGAAATACGAAAGCGCACCATAGGGCACAAAGGTGCCAAAGGCTTCCAAGACTGGTTGACGGAGGGCAGTTGAGAGGTTGTAGCGCTCACTTGAGTGATGGACCACATGAATTGCCCACATGAACCGCTTCTCATGCATCATCTTGTGATTGAGGTAGTAGATGAAGTCCCAACCAACAAAGGCAACGAGTGCCTCGACCGCTCGGTTGGAAATGGTGAAGCGACGCTTCTTCCATAACTGCTCAACAGTCGTTGTTGATCCCCACCAGGTGGTGGTCGCCACAAGACCTCCAGCGGCTGCAACAAGTCCGCTCCAGCTCGCAAGCCTCGTCAACTGAGGCGACGTTCGTTGTTTTACTGCTCGATCTGCCACCACGGAGGTGGCAGCCGCGGCAACGGTGAGGCCAAGCAGTGCTCCACCGAGTTTGCCTCGACCCGGCGTGAGCGGGCGCAACACCTTCGGGAGCAACAAGGGTGCAACGATCGACAGGGCCCCC
>CANGPX010000019.1 GCA_947456095.1 Acidimicrobiaceae bacterium | reverse complement strand
TCTGCGGATGGCTTGGGCCAGTGCCGTTGCTGGAATGGTGATCGTGGCGCCCGTTTCATCAGCGCGTGTGAGGAGTACGACGACGCGACGATTCCCACGATCAAGTGCGATAAGTCCGCCCGCATCGAACGTTAATCCCGAGGTCATTCCACCGACTTTCTGGACCCGCTCGAAACGCCGAGGACTTCATCGGCCCAGGCCCGCTCTTCGGCGGAAACTTCCCCGCCTGACTCGATGAGTGCCTGCGAGAGCAGTGCGCCCCAACCAGCGACGTCATCGAGGGCGACAGAGACGGCGTGCTGGACAAATCCTGAGACGCTCTTGGCTTTCCCACCGCTGACAAGGGACTGAATGCGGACGAACTGGTCTTCTTCGATGGTGACAGTGATCTTCTTAGTTGCCATACTAGATACCATACTCGCCACTTTTGGCTTGAATCCCGCAACATGCGTCCGGCATTGGACGCAAGAGCAACCGTTGAACGAGTTCGAACATCATCGCATCACCTCCACCAATGCAATGAGCCGTGAGATCGTTGAGAGAAGCGTTGCGACGACGTTGAGAATGATCCGGCGACCGCTTGCTTCGCTCCCCTCAAAAAAAACCGCCACCATTTCAGAGGACGTCTACCCATGTTTCTTGTGGGGCTGCAAGAGTCCACAGTTTTTTTTCCACCCCTTGGTGAGCTTGAGGAAGAAGACCTCGGGTCCACTTCGATGCTCCTTTTGCCTTGCGTGGTCATGTTCACGGAACCTTTGGAAATCTCCTGAGGAGATGAGAACCCTCAGGTTCTCCGGCCGGGCCAGGGTTGGTTGACATCTCGACAGCCTTCAATTAGGTTCCGCGCATGCGCTCGTCAAATGAGGTAACACCGAGCAACACCGACGAGGAGTACGTCTGGGGTTTTGACCAAATCCAGATTGACCACCGCAACCCCATGGCATTTACCCGGCTGATCTATCTCGAGCGGATCATGACCATGATCAACACCGTCACGTCGCTTCTCCCCGTGGGGTCTCGCGTGGGCGATGTTGGATGCGCTCAAGGAAACCTGGCACTGCTCCTTGGTGAATCTGGATACCGCGTCGATGCCTACGATTTAAATTCCGGATTTTTGGAGTACTCAAAGAAGAAATGGACGAAAGGCGATGTTTCTTGGATCAACGAGAACGCTTTCGAAATCGATGAGCGTGGTTGCTATGACTGTGTTGTCTTGGGCGAAATCCTTGAACACGTGGCACATCCTGACGAGTTGCTCAAAGAGGCCCTCTCCCTCTTGACACCCGGTGGCTACATCATTGCCACCACTCCAAACGGCCGTTATTTCCGCAATCCCCTTCCTTCGTATAAAGAGGTGATTGCCCGGGGAGATGCAGAGCGCCTTGAGGCCGAGCAGTTTGGTCCTGGTGGCGAACACCACCTCTTCGCCTACACGATTGAAGAAATTCGAAAGCACATCCCAGTCGGCTGCGAGTTGGTTTCTGTTGGCTACCTCGGGAGTGGTCTGTATAACTCACACGTCCAGAAGATTTTGAATTCCAAAGTTTTGGGACCACTGTATAAATCGCTCGCTGCTCGGGTGGTTCGCGTTCCGCTCCTTGACGTGCGCATTGGCTCGACGGTCATGGTGGTCCTGAAGCGTCAACTGTGAGCTCTTTTGGAGCAGGATGGGTTTGTCGTCCGGTCGATTTGTGAGTTGAGAAGGAATCCTGCGAGGCCCCTGGTTCAATCTTTGGCCTTGAGGGTCCTAGACTGAGATGCTTGAGTAGGTGCACTGCGCACTGCCCCGATGAACGAGGACCGCTGTGGCCGAACCAACAACTGAACAATCTGTGACCTTTGCCGACCTCGGACTTCGTCCTGAGATTGCGCAAGCACTTGCAGAACTTGGCTACGAAGAGCCAACACCAATCCAAGCAGCAGCGATTCCTGTGCTCATCAGCGGTAAAGACATGCTTGGCCAGGCAGCGACAGGAACGGGTAAAACCGCAGCATTTGCCTTGCCAATTCTGCAGCGCTTGGCTGAAGGCAACCGCGGGAAAGAGCCCGTTGCCATGGTGCTTGTTCCAACTCGTGAGCTCGCCATGCAAGTTTCTGAAGCACTGCACAAATACGGGCGCAAACTTGGCGTCCGAGTCGTCCCGGTCTACGGTGGCCAACCCATTGGTCGCCAACTGCGTTCTTTGGAAGTTGGCGTGGACGTCGTGGTGGCAACACCAGGGCGAGCCATTGACCACTTAAAGCGCAAGTCCCTCAACTTGCGTTCGCTGCAAGTCATGGTGCTTGACGAAGCCGACGAAATGCTCGACATGGGCTTTGCTGAGGACCTCGAGGCCATTTTCGCTGAAACACCAACCGAACGACAGACCGTGTTGTTCTCGGCCACCTTGCCAAAGCGCATTGATGCCATTGCTCGCAAACACCTGCAAAACCCAGAGCGCATTCGCATTGCCGATGAAATGAAGACTGACGATGAGCACCAGCGTGTTCGTCACTCTGCCTACATTGTTCAGCGCTCACACAAAGCAGCCGCCCTTGGTCGCATCTTGGATGTTGAGTCGCCAGCTGCTGTGCTCGTGTTCTGCCGGACCCGCGAAGCGGTTGACTCACTGACTGAGACCATGAACGGACGGGGCTATCGCTCAGAAGCCCTTCACGGCGGCATGAGTCAAGACCAGCGTGACCGAGTCATGACGCGCCTTCGCAATGGCACCGCAGACTTACTCGTCGCCACCGACGTTGCTGCTCGCGGACTTGACATTGACCACCTCTCCCATGTCATCAACTTTGACGTGCCGTCATCAGTTGACACCTATGTCCACCGCATGGGCCGAGTTGGCCGAGCGGGCCGAGAAGGCGTGGCCATCACCTTGGCTGAGCCTCGTGAACACCGAATGCTCAAGACCATTGAGCAAGTGACCAAGAAGAAGATCACCGTCGAAAAATTGCCGACGGTTGCCGACCTGCGTGCCCGTCGCTTAGACGTCACCTGTGCTGCGCTGCGAGAAAGCATTCTGCAAGAAGACCTGGACGGGTTTCGCGTTGTTGTGGAATCGCTGTCTGAAGAGTTTGATCTCATGGAGATTGCCTTGGCTGCGGTCAAGCTCGCTCACAGTGCCATTGGCGGACCAGATGACGACCAAGACATCCCCGATGCAACAGCACCTTCGTTTAACGGTCCTTCACGAGACCGCGACCGAAGTGATCGAGGCGGACGTAGCGACCGTAGCGACCGTGGTGACCGAGGTGACCGGGGTGACCGTGGCGACCGACCAAAGCGCACGCAAGGCGCAAGTTCGGGCAACACTCGCCTCTTTGTTGGTCTTGGCCGAGAGTCGGGCCTTCGCCCACAAGACCTCGTTGGTGCCATTGCTGGCGAGACGAGCCTCAGTGGCAGAGACGTTGGCTCCATTGAGATTTCGGGGCGCTTCTCGCTCGTTGATGTGCCAGAAGGTGCAGTTGATGAAGTCATTCGCGCACTGCGAGAGACGAAGATTCGCGGCCGTAAGGTGACGGTTCGACGAGAGAAGTTCTAGCTCCGAGAGCATTGCTGCAGCATCACGTGTGCCGCAACTACTCGGCCCCTTGGCTCTTCCCCTCGTTCGACGTCAGAACGGCGAAATCAATGCCTGCGCCTTGGAGTCGGTGACGCAAGATGCTTCCCATGGCCGACGCGGTTGTTTGTTGGCCAGAGGTTGTGGGCAGTTCATCAAAAGCAAGACACAGTGCAGCTTGGGAGAGCATGATCGCCGTTGCGTCATAACCAGGGTCGCCACCTCGCACCTCAGTCTCGACCCGCTTTGCTCCAGCTTCGCCAACAAAACGCACGCTGAACGACGACTTTGCTCGCTTTTCTGCACTCGGACCAGTGCCAGGAGGGACCCGACGCCCAAGCCACCGTCGCGCTGGGCCGACTTGTGCCAACCCGGCCAAGGCTCCAAGGCCACCAAGAGTGGCGAGCGTTCCGGCAAAGGTTTTGGTTACGAGGAAGTGGCTGTAGGTGAATGCTGGACCATAGCGCTCAAGGTGTCGAGCAGAGGTGACGACAATTTGCGGGTCAACCGTTGGCATTGGGATAGCCCACTGACGAAGGTCATCGCTCTTTCCTGGTCGACCTTGGACAACTGCGGCTGTTCGACCGCTCAGTTTTGGCTCCATGGTGATCCGCTTCGTATGTGCCTTTTTTGCCGCACCAGTTCGATGCATTGCCTCAAGAGCAGACGCCGCCGTCCCGCCGGAGAATGTTCCATCCATGGTGACAAAGCCGCGAAGGGTGATGGGAATCCCTTCGGGAAGCTGTTCAACGGTGAACTGTGCTCCAAGGTCATGTGGGATTGAGTCAAATCCACAAGCATGAATAATGCGAGCGCCAGTTGAAGAAGCGAGTTGGTCGTAGCGCACGTACATGGTGTCGACGAATTCAGGCTCACCGGTGAGATCGACGTAGTCCGTTCCCGCTGCTGCGCAAGCAGCGACAACGGGCTCACCGTGCAAGACGTAGGGACCAACAGTCGTGATGACGACCTTGGTTGCCTCAGCCATCGCCTGCACCGACGCAGGGTCGGTCACGTCAACCACCATGGTGGCAATGGGCCGGTCAAGCGAAGCCACAACCAGGTCAAGCTTTGCTTGGCTCCGGCCAGCGAGCGCGATTCGAGCAGAACTTGGAGCATGGGTGGTCAAGTACTTGGCTACAAGACCACCGGTAAATCCGGTTGCGCCGAGAAGAATGAGGTCAAAGTTCCGTGGAGTTGTCACCTCACCATCTTGACGGCTTTGCGAGCAACGTGGGGTGACCGGCTTTTTGGTTCTTCACGCAACGCCGAAGCGTTGTGGAGTTAGGAAGTTTTCACTCCGGTGAACGTTGGCTGCTCGCGCCAGCGCTCAAGGTAGCGAGCGTAGTCAAGCAAACTTCCGGTGTAGGTGAGGTTGCGAGCCGATTTCATGGTGATGCCTTGTTGCTCGGAGTTATAGAAACTCGGCGTGCAGCGAGCGAAGTAGGTGGCGTTGTGGATGCCGATGTTAAACAGCACATTCAGCCACTCGTCTTCAGCATCTTGCTCAGGCTCAATGGTCTCGACGCCACGCTCAACGCACAGCTCGACAATGGTTGCGACGTGCTTCGCCGCCTCAGACAACAGGTGCGAGAAGTTGGTACCAAATCCACCTTGAACAATGCTGATGAGCAACATGTTGGGAAAGCCACTCGCCAGCACCCCGTGAAGCGTGCGTGCTCCTTCTTCCCAACGCTGTGCCATCGAGACCCCATCGCGACCAATGGGATTAAATCCGAGACGACGGTAGAGGTCGGTCGTGACTTCAAAGCCTGAGGCGTAGATGATGAGATCCACTGGGTACTCAACACCATTGGCCACAACGCCATGTTCGGTTAAGGCCTCGACTCCTCGGCCTTCGGTGTCGATGAGATGGACGTTTGGGCGGTTGAACGCCGGCAAGTAGTCATCGTGAAAGCACACGCGCTTGCAGTGCTTGCCCCAGTAGGGCTTCAACCGCTCGGCAGTATCAGGGTCTTCAACAACCTCGCTCACCCGGTTGCGGATTGCTTCCATGAGTTCATAGTCAATCCGTTCAAGTCGCTCGGCTTCTTCAGGGGTACTGCCAACTTGGGTGTCTTCCCACATGAGCTCAGTCCAACCGTCTTGCACCAAGTCAACTTCGGGGTGGCCACCGGTGACCGCTTGGGTGAAGTTCACAATGCGCTCACGCTGCCAGCCGGGCTTTTGACTCTGAAACCAAGCCGCGTCAGTTGGTTGCTGGTTGCGCACGCCAACTGCACCTGGGGTGCGCTGGAAGACAAAGAGTTCTTCAGCAACTTTGGCAACTTGTGGCACGACCTGAACCGCAGTTGCGCCAGTGCCAATGACCGCCACGCGCTTGCCTTCCAAGTTGACCATGGGCTCAGTGGCTGAACCTCCCGTGTAGGAGTAGTCCCAACGACTGGTGTGAAACGACTTGCCTTGGAACTTTTCAATACCTGAGATGCCGGGGAGCTTTGCTTTGTGCAAAATGCCGCCAGCCAGCACAAAAAATTGTGAGGTCAACGTGTCGCCACGACTTGTCGTGACTCTCCAACGCTTTGCCTCTTCGTCCCACTGAGCATCAGTGACATCAGTTTGAAACAGCGCCTTGTCGTAGAGATTGAAGGTCCGACCAAGCAACTTGCAGTACTCGAAGATCTCGGTCGCACTGGTGTAGTGCTCAGTTGGCATGTAGCCGGTCTCTTCCAAAAGTGGCAAGTAGACAAACGACTCGACATCACACATGCAACCTGGGTAGCGGTTCCAGTACCAGGTGCCGCCAAAGTCACTGGCTTTTTCGACAATGCGAACATTGGTGATGCCGTGCTTGGCCAAATCAATCGCGGTCAGCATTCCAGCAAACCCGCCGCCAACAATGGTGACGGTCGTCTCTTCAGTGACTGCATCGCGGGAAAAGTTGGGGTCAGCAAACGGGTCGCGGTCGAAGGCTTCGTATTCGCCCTTCAGTTCTTTCCACTGCGCCATGCCATCGGTGCGAAGACGCTTTTCTCGCTCTACTTGGTAGCGCGCTCGCAATTGCTCAACGGTGAGGTCGCTCGTGTCGTGAGTCTCGTCCATCTCCGCTTTCCCCCTCCGTGATCGATCGCTTCACCGGATCGTTTTCCTTCATTGTTGCACGGTGGCGAATACCCCATCTTTTGACAAACTTTTGACAAAGACGACACGACCGTGCAGTTCAAAGGTTTCATGACGCCCGACGCGATTGCCACAAAGACTCGCAAACGCAGGTGGTCCTCAGCGTCCCTTTGGTCGACTTGATGGTCGGCTGGGACTACTTGAAGCGCCCTGGCGCTTTGGGCGCCCACTACTACTTGCACTTGGCGAACCTTGGCGAGATCTGCCACTGGCAGCGCCTTGGCGAGGGCGATCGCCACCAGCGCCAGAAGAACGTCGAGGAGAAGAGGAGCCACGAGGTCGAGTTGACGCTGGAGCAACAACCACGGGGAATCGCTTTGCCAATTCGTCTTGGCTCAGAATGGTTCGCTCACCTGGAGCCAACTCTTGCAAGATCGGGTGACCCGGCGTTGCTCGACTGACGGTTGGCGAAATGCCAGCTTTTCTTGTCAGGCTCGCTACTTCATTGCGCTCAGCATCAGTGGCCAAGGTCACCACTGCACCATCGTTACCAGCTCGTGCAGTTCTGCCCGAGCGGTGGAGATAGGCCTTGTGCTCTGTTGGCGGATCGGCGTGGATCACGAGGGCCACGTCGTCAACGTGAATGCCACGTGCGGCGATGTCGGTTGCGACTAGGGCAACGGCTCTGCCTTCTGAGAACGCGGCCAAATTCTTCACTCGAGCAGGTTGTGAAAGATTGCCGTGCATCTCAACTGCTGGAACACCAGCCAAATTCAGTTGCTTGGTGAGCTGCTTTGCCCGGCTCTTCATCTTGGTGAACACAATGGTTTTTCCCGGTGCCGAGGTGAGATCAACCAAAATGGCGAGGCGATCCTTCGAATTGATGTGCAAGACGAAATGATCCATAGCCGCAACTGGCGACTGGGCTGAATCCACGCTGTGGGTCACTGGGTTCGAGAGGTAACGCTTGACGAGGACTTCGACTCCATTGTCCAAGGTGGCCGAGAACAGCATGCGCTGGCCAACGCGTGGCGTTTGGTCCATGAGCCGCTTAACCGATGGCAAGAACCCAAGGTCAGCCATGTGATCGGCTTCGTCGAGCACAGTGATCTCAATTCCCTCTAAGCCCACAGCTCGTTGGCTCATGAGATCTTCCAAGCGCCCTGGACAGGCGATGACAATGTCAACTCCTTGACGGAGTTTGTCAACCTGGGGATTCTGATTCACCCCACCGAAGATCACCATGGACCGAAGGGAAAGTGGCTTGGCTAACGGCTCCAAGGTGGCGTGGATTTGCATTGCTAGTTCACGAGTTGGGGCCAAGATGAGCGCTCGTGGTCGACGAGGCTTTCGCTCGGCGGGACGCGCTGCGAGCCGTGCGAGAACTGGGAGGACAAAAGCAAGCGTCTTGCCCGATCCCGTCCGACCCCGACCGAGCACGTCTTTCCCGCGAAGCGAGTCGGGAAGCGTTGCTGACTGGATCGGAAAAGGTGCAGAGATCCCTTGGCGGTCAAGCACTTCGCAGAGTTCTTTTGGCACACCGAGTTGAGCAAAAGTTGATGCAACGGCGCGATCGCCGGAAGTGACAGTGGTCATGTGGGGGAAGTTCCTTGATGAGTTCCGCCCGAAAGACCAATACTCACCGCCGAGGTCTGGCGGGTTTTGGCTCTGCACAACGGCACAACGTCGAAAGTAACGCTGCACTCTAAGTCTAGGTGCGATTGGGGCCTTTGATGACCGACAAGACGTCGCGGTGAAAAGCCACAAAGTGAATCTGTTGATTTCCTTTCCGTCGTGTGTGGCGAGGAATCTGCGTGCTGAATCTCTCGGCGAATTACCCGGGCACTTCAACCAAGTTGCCGAGAAGATCTCCTCAACACGCAACTTGGACGTGACTCATGCCACGTGCATGTTTTCTCGGGGCGCTTGAGCAAACTCGTTCACGGACGCAGTCGAGCCAAACGGATGTCAATTGCTCTTTCGAAATTTTCTCCTCAACGACGGTGTCAGCCAATTCTTCGAGCGATTGTTTCCCGTCATCAGTTGTGGCCTCAGCAGTGCTGACGGAGTCCACAAAGGCAATTGTTTTGTCGGAATAACTCCATGAACAAAGGGAAATGAGGTGGAAAGTTGCTGCCGCGCCTTGACTCAGTAGATCCTCAGCATTAGGGTACTTTTGTTCGCTATTTGTGGACAACAGAAGGAGATCTCGTGAACAAGCACTCTTCGGTCCAAACTGGCCGCTACACCACACCAAAGCGCAATCTACGCCGACAGGCCGCTAATGCTGCTCTTGCCGTTGGCACATCCGTTGGCGTGGTCACGATGGCAGCACCTGTCGTTGCAGGAGCCTCCACTTCTCCGATGGTTTCTGGCAACGCCCACCTTTGGAAGGGCCACCCACTTACCCCTCCAAGTGGCCCATCATCTGGCAATGACGACCACAAGACGCCAAAGACGACGACGACACTTGTGCCGACGACGACTCCAGCGTCGACCTCGACCACTATTCCTGCAACCTGCTCAAATGACGACGACAAAAACGGCGTTCAGTCTTCAAGCAAGCCGAAGGACTCGAAGGACGACAAGCACACCTGCGGGCCACAGGGCCACCAAGTGTGCCCTGACGACAAAGACGGAGCCACTGAGACTCACAACGACGCAGACGACAACTGCGACACCGGCAGCAACGGTGGCCAAGGAGCTCAAGGTGCTCAAGGCGACCGGGGTGAAGACGGATCCGCAGGTGCACAGGGTGCAACTGGTGCGCAAGGACCTCAAGGAGTCGCTGGAGCCCAAGGTGCAACTGGCGCCCAAGGTGTTGACGGAGCTCAAGGTGCTAATGGAGCGCAAGGTGCTGACGGACCACAAGGACCACAAGGACCTCAGGGTTCTGGTGCGCAAGGTGCTACTGGTTCACAAGGTGCTACTGGTTCACAAGGTGCTACCGGCGCACAAGGTGCTCAAGGTCCACAAGGATCAGGCGCACAAGGTGCAACTGGTGCCCAAGGATCTACTGGTGCACAAGGTGCTACCGGTTCCAACGGCTCGCAAGGTTCAACTGGTGCACAGGGTGCAACCGGATCCCAAGGTGCAACTGGCTCCCAAGGACCACAGGGTCCACAGGGACCACAAGGTCCTCAGGGGCCTCAGGGTGCAACCGGCCCACAAGGACCACAAGGACCTCAGGGTGCAACCGGCCCACAAGGGCCCCAAGGACCGACCGGACCTCAGGGTCCTGCAGGACCTCAGGGTCCACAAGGTGCCGATGGCGCTCAAGGATTGAAGGGTAACGACGGAGCTCAAGGTCCTCAAGGCACAACTGGCGCACAAGGTGCAACTGGTGCTCAAGGCGCAACTGGTGCGCAAGGTGCAAATGGTGCAGCAGGTGCTCGTGGGCCTCAGGGTGTCACTGGCCCTCAGGGACCAGCCGCTCCATACCTCGCTGGTAACTTGCAGAGCTTCACAGGTACGGCCGGAAACTTTACCAAGTCCTGGACGTTCTCAAAGGCCTTCGGTGCAACTCCGATCATCACGCTGAGCACCAGTGGGATCTCGGACAACTGTGCAGTGACCGCAAGTTCGCTCTCAAGCTTCACCGTCACATGCAACGCTTCACCGAACCAGGTGTACTGGATTGCAATGTCCCGTACGGACCAAGACAACAGCTAGTCATTGCGCGACAAGCGCACACAGAAGTGAGCAATCAGGCCCCGTCGAGCAAATGCTCGGCGGGGCCTGATTGCTTTACTCGGCAAAACTTTGTCAACCGTGCAGCGAGTTGCACGCTTTCGTCGTAAACTCAACGGGTGCAGAGTCTTCAGCCCATCAGTAACACGTATGTGTGGAGTGTGGGTCACGCAGAGGCACCCGAGCGAATTACTTCGGCGTGGATTGATGACCAATTGGCTGAGACCTTTGAACGAGTGGGCGTGCGCAAGGGCCTGCTCGAATCGGTTGCAGGAATTCTCGAACGGCGTTGGTGGCCAGAAGAGATGTTGTTTGACAAGGCTGCTGCTCTCGCTGGGCAAAATGCACTGAGCAATGCTGGCATTGCCCCTCACGAAGTAGATCTGCTGATCTCAACGTCAGTATCAAAGCACCACCTCGAACCAAGCGTTGCCTGTGCAGTGCACCATCGCCTCAACCTTTCTTCCACCTGCACGAACTTCGATCTTGGGAACGCGTGTTTAGGCTTTGTCAACGCAATGGAAGTGGCGGCGATGGCCATTGAATCAGGGCGGGCTCGAGTAGTGCTCATTGTTGATGGCGAAGGGAGCCGCCAGCCACAAACCGCCACGATCAAGCGACTCCAATCTGAAACCGCCACCATTACCGATGTGTTTGAGCAGTTCGCTTCGCTCACCATTGGATCGGGGGCCGCGGCAATGGTTCTCGGTGGTCCACGTGCAGGTGCACACCACTATCTCGGCGGCATCAGTCGATCAGCCACCGTGCACCACGACCTGTGTGTTGGCGACCTTGATCGAATGCGCACCGATACTGCAGGTTTGCTCACGAGTGGGTTGAAGCTTGCGCGTGAAGCATTCGATGATGCACTCCGCGATGGTTGGGAGTGGACGAACTGCGACCGCTACGTCATGCACCAAGTCTCAAAGGTCCACAATGAGCAACTCTGTGAACTCTTAGATGTTGATCTTGCCAAGGTCCCCCTGACCTATCCCCTTTTTGGCAACATGGGTCCAGCTGCTGTGCCCTATACGTTGTCGACCATTGCTGATGAGCTCCAAGTTGGCGAACGAGTGCTCCTGATGGGCATTGGCTCTGGCCTTAACTGCGCTGCTGCAGAACTTCGCTGGTAGGAGATACAGCACGGGTGGCAACAATGACCGGGCCCGATCGGGCGATGTTGGAAGACGCTGGCCTACAGTCCGAGTGGTCGCGCTTTGTCACCTTCACCCTCGACAATGGTCGCAGCGTCACGTGGCACGTTCTCGATACGGGAATGACTGCGACAACCACACAAACCTTGGTCTGTGTCCATGGCAATCCCACCTGGTCCTATCTCTATGCCGATCTGTTGCGGACCTTGTCGCCAACCTGGCGGGTCATTGCTATTGATCAAAGTGGCATGGGCTACTCCGAGCGCACTGGGACACGGCGCCTGGCAGAACGCATTGATGAACTCGTGGCCTTTTGTCAACAAGAGGTCACGACTCCTCTCTCCCTCGCCGCTCATGACTGGGGCGGCCCGGTCGCCGTTGGAGCAACGGCTCACCTCCAAATTGAAGCACTGATCTTGGCCAATACTGCAGTTGGCCAGCCTGAAGGCGTCGCCACCCCACCGCTCATTGCCACGGCTCGACGATTCGTTGATCTCAGTTGTCGCCGCACCCCAGCCTTTGTCCGAGGCACCGCAGCAATGACGACCAAGAACCACCGGCGCGCACTGAACGCCCCCTATCTTTCAGCGAACCGGCGTCAAGCCATCTCAGACTTCGTTGCCGATATCCCCCTTGAACAGCACCACCCATCACGCAAAACGCTCGACGGAGTTGGAGAGGCGTTTGAAGCCCTCACGGTTCCGATCCTTTTGCTCTGGGGGGCCAAGGACCCTGTATTTCATGACCGGTTTTTAAGCGATCTCCGTCGACGCCAACCAACAGCAGTGGTTGAGCGCTTTGAACACTCAGGTCATCTCGTTCTTCTCGATGGTGGCGTTGGCCCAACGGTTGAAGCCTGGCTCAAGAGCCTCCGAAGTACTGCGAAGCCGGATGCAACAGTTGCATCTGCTCAACAGGCAAAGGGCAGCTTTACGGGTGCCTTCACCGCAGTCGAGCAGAACGCGTCGAATCAAGAACTTCTCTACCGGGGCCCCGACGGCGAGTTGTCTTGGGCCAACTTGGCCGAGCGGGCTCAGGTCGCAGCATCGACGTTGGCCGCCAAGAACATTGGCAAAGGCAACAAGGTGGCGCTCCTTATCCCGCCGTCTCCAGAACTCCTCATTGCCGCAGTTGCCCTGTGGCGAATCGGCGCCATACCGGTCGTTGTTGATCCCTCATCATCTCTGTTGGCGCTTCGGCGTCAACTCCGTGCTCAAGCGCCACGAGCTGTGCTTGGGACGAAGACTTCGCTCCTTGGTGCCACCGCGTTGCGCTGGGCCCCAGGAGCGCATCGGTTCTGTTTTGGTTCAATGGTTGGGGCAACAGATTTGACCAAGTCAGCTGGCGCAATCCCGGCAGCAGTCTCATTGCAAAGCGGCGACCTCGCGGCCATCGTGCACACTTCGGGCGCAACCGGGCCAGCCAAGGCGGTCGCTTACACCCATGGTGCACTGGTGGCTCAGCGAGCACCAATTGCCTTGTTGTTGGGTGACGCCCAAGGCGGTGCATTCACCACCTCGTTTGGCGCGTTCTCGCTGCTTGCCCCAGCGCTCGCACGACCCTTCATTCGACCAGACGTTTCCATTGATCAGCCGTCAAAACTCGGCTTTGCTGAATTGGAGGCCGTGTCGCAAACAACGGCCGTCGACGTGGCGTGGCTCTCGCCTGCTTCAGCGCGCTGCCTTGTTGCAACAGCAAGTGGCCGTCATCTCCCAATTGCCAGAGTCCTTCTTGCTGGAGCGCCCATTGCACCGTCGCTTGCCAACGCGGTGGCTCGGGTAACCCAAGGAGTCGTGCTCTCCCCTTACGGCATGACCGAATGTCTTCCCATCACCTCCGGCATTGGAGCAGGAGAGATTCACCCCTCAGGTGGCGTGATTGTTGGCACACCAATTGAGGGCGCCACGGTGCTTCTGCGAGACCTGTCGTCCGGTGATCTCGAGGTCAAAGAGGGCGACCTTGGCGAGATCCTCGTCCATGCGCCGTGGATGTATGCCTTCTATGACCAGCGACACGGCGCCAATGTCGCAGCTTCGGTGTTCACGCACGGGCAGCGATTCCATGCGACTGGAGATGTTGGACTGTTTGACCAGGGCCGCCTCGTGGTGCTTGGAAGGCTCAGAGACGTCGTTCGCACCACTACTCAGGTCCTTGCCCCGTTGACCGTTGAGGACCCGGTACGTCGAGCACTCGGCCGAGAAGTTGCCATGGTTGGGGTTGGCCCACGTGGCGCTGAAGTCGTGGTGGTCGTCCTGAGTGGAACGACGCGGCACGTGGAGCTTGCTGGCGCAGACCTTGCCGCTCTTGCCCGTGAAGTGTCACCCGTCCCGCTTGCTGCAGTGCTTGTTGGTCGCCTCCCGGTTGATCACCGACACCAGTCAAAAGTGGACCATGCTGCGCTCAAAGCCGCAGCAACCAAGCTGCTCCAAGGGTCATGAGTTCAAAGATTCTGCTCACCGGGGCGACGAGTCTCATCGGTCGAAGCATTGTTGAACAACTTGAACAACGTGGCGACACGGTCACCTGCTTTCAGCGAACGAACGATGGACGACCTTCAACCATTACTGGTGACGTGAGAGATGCGTCTCAGGTCTTGAGCGCAGTCAAAGGCCATGACGCAGTGATTCACCTCGCCGCTCTCGTCAGCCCGAAACCGGCCTTTCATGATGCGCTCGCGGTCAATGTCGATGGTGCGGTCAATGTTGCTCGTGCTGCCAGAGATTGTGGACGCCTCGTCCACATTTCCTCACCGTCGGTTGCCTTTCATCATGAAGGGTCCATTGGAGCCGCAGCACTTCCCCCGACCTATCGAGGCAGAGACGCCTACACCCACACGAAAGCACTCGGTGAAGAGGCGGTGTTGCGGGTTCATGGTCTCAACACCATTGTCATTCGCCCTCACCTTGTCTACGGACCAAGCGATGAGCAGCTCATTGGTCGATTGCTCGACCGGGCACTCAGTGGCACCTTGGCCATTGTTGGATCCGGCACTGCACTCATTGACACGACCTATGTCGATGATGCAGCTGCAGGCATTCTTGCCGCACTTGATCGCACTGCCGATGCGCCACAACTTGGTGGACGGGCATTCGTCGTGAGCGGTGGCGACCCACGGCCAATCACTGAGGTGTTCTCGGCAATTCTTGACGCATTTGACGTCCAACCCCGTCTCCGGCACCTCCCAGTTGGCGTGGCAAGAAAGCTTGGCCAAGCGTGCGATCGCTGGTGGAGAGGAGGAGAACCCCCACTCACTGAGTTTGCCGTTGAGCAGTTGAGCCTCGCTCATAGCTTTGATCTTCGAAAAACAAGGGACGAACTGCTCTTTACCCCGCAGTGGTCCTTTGCTCGATCAATGGACGCGTTGCGATGCTTTGGGCAGAGCCAAGCTGGCCAAGAGTTCCTTGATCGGCGCCGCCACCGCAGTCGGGGCTGACCACAGCGCTAAATGGCCGTGACCAGCAATCACGGTAGGAGATGGTGCACCAATGGCACGCGCAGTCGCTCGTGCGCCAGCAACGGAGATGGTGGTGTCGTCTGCACCGACAATGACCAAAGCGTCAATACCAAGGGGTGCCAGTGTGCTTCGTTGTTGCTCGGTCACACCAACAACGCTTCGCTTGCCATAAGAAAGCAGCGCTTGCTCTGCTCCACGCACCCGAAACGGTGCTTCCAAATTGGCTAAGTCCGCTTCAGAAAGCGGTGAGCAATTTGACCCACAGGCCGTGTTGAAGATCAGTCGCATGACCCATGAATTGGTGACAAAGGAGCGGTAGAGCGCGTCTTTGTAGGGACTGATGATGAAGCCTCCAAGCGACGATCCCGGGTAGCTCACCGCAAGGCCATCGCCATCGACAAACACCATTGCTTTCGCGAGGTTTGGATACGCAAGGACAAATGCGGCAATCACTCCCGCGCCAAGCGAGTGGCCAACAAGGACGGGGTGGACAAGGTGGCGGGCAGTGAGGAACTGGTGCAACTGTGTCACGAGGCCATCCAAAGTGAAGGGGCCAACATGGTCCGTAAAGCCATAGCCCGAGAGGTCGTAGGCCTCAACATGGGTGACGGTGGCGAGTTGTTCGGCCACGGGTCGAAAGGTCGCCACCGATTCAAACGCTCCGTGCAGCAAGACCACTGGTGGTTCACCGCTCTGGCGTAACGCTTTCCCAAAGGTTTCATAGCGAGTATCGAAGTTCCCCGTCTTCACAAACTTGAGACCCGCTGGAGGATCTAAGTAAAACGATCCTGAGGTTGCGAGCAAGGTGGCAATGAGGGTGAGCGAAATGGCCATGCCAAGAGCAATTCCGGCAACGAGCAGTCCACGGAAGCTTTTTCGGCGAGGCCTGCGGCGGAGCCGCATGAGCTCAACCCTTCCGCATCACTGCGGTGGCTTCAGTCCACCGCTCGGTTTCATCAAGCATCGCCGTTGCCGCAAGTTCAGCAGCCTCTCCTGGGTTGAACTCGCCCGACTCGTTCACGTGGGCGTGCGGGAACGGCAAGTTCACCGATTCGACAATGGGAATCATCCGAAGTGCGGTGGCAACCTGCTTGAGTTGTTGCACTGCTCTTGTGCCAGCAGAAACACCGCCATAAGAGACAAAGCCAACGGCCTTTCGCTGCCACTCATGGTAGAGAAAATCGAGCGCATTCTTGAGCGCTGCATTGATCCCGTGGTTGTACTCAGGGCAGACAAAGACAAATGCATCGCCACGGCTGACGATCTCACTCCAACGCTTCGTGTGGTCGTAGGCGTAGTCGCTGAGACGTGGGTGGTTGGGCTCATCAAACAAGGGAAGGCCAACCTCTGCAAGGTCGACAATTTCAACCTCGAAACCACCATGGACTTCCGCACGGTCGGCAATCCACTTGGCAATCGATGGTCCAATGCGACCTGGACGAGTGCTGCCAATCACCACTTGAAGAACGGGAAGTGCCATGACTGCTCCTTACTCACCTTCGCCACTTTGGCTGACCCTTGCAGCCTAGGAGTCCGTTGGTGGAGGTTTTTCCGCACCAGTGACCCCCGTCACTTTTGCTCTGCGACTTCCTCGATCAAGGATCGAGAAACCAACCATGGGAAAGATGAGCACCGAGGCCATTCCTGCCGCCACCAGTGCAGCAGCGGTTGAAGGCCGCATGGCATTGGTCTCAAGACCAATGGTCGTGATGACCACAATGAGTGGCAAGCCCGTTGCTTGGACCATTGCCAAGGCAAGACGCCCCGACGAATCGAGCACGTTTCGGTAGATGAGCAGTGCTGGCAGGCCTCGGGCAATGAGCAACAACGCGAGATACAGCGGCACCTTGAGCGCGGCGGGCCCAGCAAGCGCATGGAGATCAAACGCCATGCCACTCGTGATGAAGAAGATGGGGATGAAAAAGCCAAAGGCAATCGCCTCCATCTTCGGCTCAAGTTCGCTGGACTGCTCGCTGCTGATTGCGGTCTTGACTACGAGTCCAGCAGCGAAGGCACCGAGCAGCAAGTCCACTCGCAAGCTCACCGCAAGCGCCACCATGACCACAATCAACAACACGACAACGCGAATTGGTAACTGCGCCGAAGTGTGGAGATTGCGAGCGAGTGCTTCAACAAAAGAAGGTGGTTGCCCGCGTCGCGCCAGCCCAACGACGAGCGCAGAAATTCCGAGGAACACGAGGAGCAGCAGGAGTTGCGTCCGAGGGCTGTTGCCGCCGAGCAACACCGTGACCAAGATGACGGGGCCAAATTCGCCAACTGATCCGGCAGCGAGGAGAAAGGTGCCAAAGGGGGCATCAACGAGGTTTCGGTCTTTCACCATGGGCAACAAGGTTCCAATGGCGGTTGTCGTGAGACAGAGCCCGACGAGCAAGGTGGACAACACCGCTCCGGTGAGCGCCAAGACGAACGCCAAGGAAAACGCGAGAACCAAACTCAAAAGCCAACTCATCGAACCAAGCACCAGCGGCTTTCCAGCGATTTTTCGCGGTTCGATTTCATAACCCGCCAAGAAGAACAGAAAGCTCAAACCCAGTGTGGCGAGACTCTGAATTGTTGGGGTGTTGCTGGCAAGATCAAACACTGCCGGCCCGACCATGATGCCGAGCAGGAGTTCAAACAAGACACTTGGGATCTTCAGCGCGCGGAGGAGTTCCGAAAACACTGGTGCAAGCGCAGAGCAACCAACAATGATGACGAGTGAGGCTCCGGTCGAATGATCCACCGGGCTGACAATAGAGGGTTGTGGCAGTTTTCTCGGTGACTGCGCAGGTGCTCTAGCGATCCCTGCCGGTCATGACGGTGATGCCCGTTGGCAAGGTCAGTGTGCGCATTGCATCAAGAAGTGCCTTTGGGTCTTCGTTCACGAGCAGACTGTCGGCATAACGAGCAGCAATGAATCCATGGTCAACCGCGTGATCAATGAACTCAAGCAGCGGGTCATAAAACGAAGCGATGTTGAGCACCCCACATGGCTTGGCATGAACCCCGAGTTGATTCCACGTCACGGTCTCCATGAATTCATCCAAGGTCCCAAAGCCGCCCGGCAAGATGACCGATCCATCGGCAAGATCAGCCATACGGGCTTTTCGCTCGTGCATGGTTTCGACCACTTCTAACGAGGTGATGTTGGCATTACCAACTTCTTTGCGATGCAGCGCTTCAGTGATGACGCCATGGACTGTTCCACCTCCGTCGAGCACTGCTTGCGCCACGACTCCCATGAGACCAATGCTGCCGCCGCCATAGACAAGCCCAAGTCCACGCTCAGCGAGTACTCGCCCGAGCTCTCGAGCGGCTTCGCCATACACCGGCGAATTGCCAACTGAAGAACCGCAGTACACAGCAATTGAGCGCCAAGGGCGAAGGGTGGCAATTGACATAGAGCCATTGTGGTCGAACAGCGCTCACCGTGGCGTCATGGTTTACCCTTGCACCATGATTGCTCAAGCCCTTGGTTACGCCGCTACCCGTTGGCCGGGAGAAGATGGAGGGCCAACTCGCCACCAGCGAACAACAGCGATTGGATCGCTTCGCCTCTCGCCTGGCGAGCATTACGAAACAACTGATCGCTTGGCCATTGCCACCACCATGGTGGTGTGGGGCTCAAACAGTGAGTTATTTCTCCTTACCCACGGTATTGGTGGAACAGCAACTGCCAAGGTTGAGCGCATTGACCCCATCACCCTTCAAACCCTTGCATCGTCACCAGAGCTCGCCGGGGGCCTCATCTGGCCCGGTGGCATTGCTGCGCACCACAATGGCGATCTCTATGTTGTCTTTGGCAATCACGCCCATCGCCTCCGTCGTGACTGCACGGTCGTGGCCAGCGCCACCCTCCCCCGAGAAGCTCCCTATAACAGTTTTGTGATTCTTGACAGCGGCCACCTTGTCACCAAAGACTTTGGTGGACGGCTCCCAAGTGGAGCCACCTTTTCAAACTCAACACAACTGTGTGTGCTGAACGCTGAAGATTGCTCGGTGGTTGCGACCTACGAGGTGGACGAAGGCTCCATTGCTCGGATCTCGGCCAATGGACAAATGGTGGTGGTCGTTGGTATCGACCATGTCTTCGTCCTCGACGTCGATGCAACCTCAGGTGCGGTGACTGAACGGCTGCGCACGCCGTACCGCACTCTTGCGGGACAAGGCTATGGATGGGATCCGGTTCTGGTTGAAAACACCGCCTGGTTCTTGGACAACGGCGAAGGCAGCGAAGCCTTTGATGGATCACTCCTTGGAAAAGGTCTGGCTGAAGCACCGCTCCATCTCGTCTGCGTCAACCTCGAAACTGGAGCGGTGGCCTTGACCGAAGTCGCAGGTCTTCCAAAGGGGCTCATTGCCAACCCACCAGTTGTTGACCCCACACGCCAACTCGTTGTTGGCTACGACTCAGCCAACGGCGTCCTTGCCTGTTTTGCCATTGGTGAGGAGAACGCCTTGACCAAGCGCTGGTCACGCAACCAAGCCCATGGCAGTCACCTGTTGTTGTTGGGTGACGTTGGCGAACTCGTGACCTTTGATTTTCAACCCGGCGGGGTCGACGAGATGGTGTTGCTTGACATTGAAACCGGCGAAGAACTCGGCCGAACAACAACCGGGTCACCAGTGCAATCGGTACTGTTTCCAACTCCTGGAACACAACGCGACTTCTACTACTGCTCACTGTCAACCGTCAGCCGAATTGCCGTTGTTGAGAGGAACGCCTCCTAACTAAGGCCCAGTTCGGTCAAGGTGATCTGTTCAAGTGTTTGCGCTTGGCGTCGATGAAGATCAGTTGACCCTGACACCGTTTCATATCGAAATTCGTGACCTTGTTTGCGGCCTTGGCCCACGCCGCAGCGAATCGTTGCCCGCATGATGGCTTCAATGTGCTCTGGTGCCTCGGGCACAAACACTTGAGGGCAAAGCGCCACCCCTGCATCAATGGCAGAGATCTCACCGCCATCTCCAATTGATGGGCAGTCAAGAAAGATCCCCGCCACTGCGTTGCGTCGAGTGATCGCCTCTCCTTGATTGTGTTCCACAATGATTGCTTCAGTGCCGGGACTCGCTGCGCCAACAACGAGCGCCTTTGAGTAGCGATCAACTTGTTGAAGCGAAGCTTGAGCGCCAGAAGGAGCCAAGATGATGATCTGGCCTCCACGGGTAGTCGTCTCAATGAGATGTGACCGCGTCAAGGCATTCATGTGGGTCACCATGTCTCGACCAAGTGCACGTCGAGCACTACGGCCACTGCCATTGCCGGAAATGGTCGTCACCACATCACACATGGGCAACATGAGCCCTTCAAGGATTGGGACTCCCGTCACGAGTTGAAAGGCTTCGTGGTCGAGCATCGACAAGACACGATTGGCCACAATGGATTGCCGAGCACCCGGGTCGAGCGGTGAAGCAAACGGATTCGTCGCAGGCAGTTTCGAGCGCACTTCGAGCGATTTGAGCGCAACAATCCCAAGGTCGTGGAATTGCACATGCGGCGTGATGAGAAACAGGTTTCCCGACCGGCGCTCCATAAATGAACACAGCGTTTCGTCGCTGTAGAGGGCATGGAGATGCTGGCCGAGCTTGTCCCATGCATCAGGCGTGATGAACAATGAGATCAGCATGTCAAGCAAGACTGAGCGAATTCGGGTGATCTCTTCGAACTTGGCCACCGGCTTTTGAAAGGCCACCACCGTTGGGTCAAAGAGGTCGAGACCCCACGGGTCGCTGTGTCGAGGGCGCAATTGGAAGCCGTTGAGCCACGATCCACCTTCTGCTTGCATCTTGAGTGATGCGTACACGTCATCAGCAGAGAACTCGCGACCTCGACGAAGTTCCATTAAGAAATTGCTCCACCGCTTGCTGGACGAGTGAAGCGAAGTGGCAGCGTCGACGGGCCCCAGATACCAAAGGTTGGAGGCTTCCACTCAACCGTTCCGGCGAGTTCGACTGTTTCGAATTCCTCAGCCAACACCATCAGCGCCTCTTGCAACTCTGCTCGAGCAAGCGCGGCACCGAGGCAGTGGTGAATGCCACTGCCAAAGGTGAGGTGGCTACTTTGTCGTTCAGCCAAGAGATTGAAATCGTCGGGTGCTTGGAAGATCTCCGGGTCTCGGTTTGCTCCAGCCAGACTGACGGAAACAATTGCCCCTTCAGGGAAGACCACCTCATTGAAGATGATCTCTTCGCTGGCGTAGCGCAGGGTGCCTCGCACTGCTCCGAGGTATCGCATGGACTCTTCAACCGCCCGAGGAGCCAAGTCTGGTCGGCTGCGAAACAGCGCCCACTGATCAGGGTTCTCGGCGAACAACGCCATGGTGCAGCCGAGTTGGTTGCGCGTGGTGTCGGTGCCAGCCATGAGCACGGCTTCAGCCAACATGCACAGTTCATCTGTCGTGAGGCGATCGCCGTCTTCTTCGGCGGCAATGAGCGCTGACAACAGGTCACCTCGAGGGCTGAGTCGGCGTTCTGCCACAAGGTCGGCAATGTAGGCCGACAGTGCTTCACCGGCTGCGGTGATTGCTGGGAGATCTTCAACCAAGTTTTGATTGAAGATCTTGAAAATATCGGTCGCCCACGCACTGAAGAGTTCCCAATCTTGTTCTTTTGCTCCAAGGACCTCGCAGATGATGGGGATTGGGTAGGGCTCACAGATCGCCGAAACGAGTTCAAGTGAGTTGGCTTGAAGATGTGGTTTGAGTAAGCGCTGCACGACTGCACGCATCTTTGGACGATGTGCCGCTGTGGCGCTAGGAGTAAAGGCCGGAGCGACGAGGCGACGAAGTCTCGTGTGGCCTTCACCTTCCATCGACAGAATTGATTCGCGACGAACAGGGCCAACGGCTTCATCGTCTTCGCTGATGCCGTTCAGTTCACGCAGCAGGCGAACACCATTAAAGAATCGGCGCTCTCGCAGCAGTGACACGGATTCGTCATAGCGAAGGACGGTGTAGCCAAGTTCACTCTTTGCAATCCAGTGCTCTTTGGCCAATTGAGAAATAACTTCTTGGGCTTCTTGGCGAGGAAGCCCTAAGACGTCCAAGGTTGGAAGATCAAGATCAGTGAGTTGCATGGGCATGGAACTACCTCCGATCTTGACCCTAGTGAGGTTCGCTCGAATTTCCCAATCTCGTTGAGCGGTGGCGTCCGGGCTACCATTCAACAGCGAAGAACCGCCCGGTCTCAGCCGGCCCAATCCGTTTGGAGTTGCAATGTCTGCAGTTGAAGCGATCATCGAGATCCCACGTGGCAGCCAGAACAAGTATGAGTACGACCACGAGTCAAATGCCATCAAGCTTGACCGGCACCTGATTGTCTCAATGGGATACCCAGCTGAATATGGGTTTATCCCAAACACCTTGGGTGGAGACGGCGACCCGCTCGACGTGATGGTGCTCACCGAGTACCCCACGTTTCCCGGTTGCCTCATTGAGGTGAAGTTGCTTGGTGTATGTCAGATGGAAGATGAGAGCGGCGAAGACGCAAAGCTCCTTGCTGTTCCGACCTATGACAAAAAGTGGAAAGACATCAACGACATCGATGGTGTGCCGCAGCGTGACCTCGACCGCATTGAGCACTTCTTCCGGGTCTACAAGGACTTGGACGAAGGCAAGTGGGTAAAGGTCACTGGCTGGGCGAACCGTGAAGCAGCAGAGCTTGAACTTCAACAATCCATCGAGCGCTTCGGTACCCACGCGTAATGCCGCTCGACATCGGACCAACTGAACCCGGTGCTGTCAGCGTCACGGTGAATGGCGCCATTGGCACGATCTGGCTCAACCGGCCAGAAAAGCGCAATGCCGTGTCGCTCGAGAGTTGGGCTGCACTTCCAGGTGCAGTCCACCGCCTCCAAGACAACGATGCCGTCAAGGTCATTGTTTTTCGAGGCGTTGGTGATCACTTCTGTGGTGGTGCCGACATTGCCACCATTGGCGCACAGTTGACTGATGGCGATGGACCAAACAGCTACCGCCAAATCAACAAGGTGGCCGAAGAGACCATTGCTGCGGCAACCAAGCCCACCATTGCCATGTTGCGTGGTTACTGCGTCGGCGGCGGATGCCAAATCTCGCTGGCTTGTGATCTGCGCGTTGCCGACTCAACCGTCAAAATGGGTATCACGGTTGCGAAGTTAGGTTTTAGCTATCCAGGTTTTGCCTTAGAGCGTTGCGCTCGACTGATTGGGGCATCAAAGACCCGATACATCTTGTACTCGGGCGACATCATTGATGCTGACTTGGTCGAAAAATGGGGAATGGCTGACTTCGTCGTCTCCCCGGAAGATTTGGAAGCCAAAGTCGAAGGCATTGCCGAGATGATTGCTTCGCGTTCGATGTTGACCATCAGAGCCACCAAAGAGCAACTTGCTTCGTTTGATGCGACCTCGACCATTCGTGATGACGTGACGGCTCGCTGGGAGCATGAAGCCAAGCACGGAGCTGACATTGGTGAAGGTGTTGATGCCTTTGTCAACAAGCGCTCACCGGTGTTCACCTGGACCAAGCCTTCGTTCTAGGCCACCTGAACGCTGCTCAGCAAAGAACCCCGCCGAACAAATCGGCGGGGTTCTTTGCTGGGGTCAGCATTTCGCTCTAGACGACTGGAGTTTCCGTTGCCTCGAGTGGGGTCACGCTGCGAGCTGCGCTGTAGGGCAACCACGTCCCGGTTTCAAAGTCGTAGAGCTTGCAGATCTTGGCGTTTGCTCGAAAGTCGGAGAACCGCGCCTTCTCGTCATGCACCGTTGCCGGGAAGTGTTCTTCGATTGCTTTGGCGGCGAGTTCCAAGTTGTACATCGGAATGCGCATGTCAACGTGGTGAGGCGTGTGCACCATGATCCAGTGAAGGAAGAAGTTCATGCCCTTTGGCACTCGAAGGACGGTCGTGCCTTCCATCTGGCCACGGAATTTCGTCCACTCGCCTCGCTTCCACCAACGAATGGTCGGCTGCACGTGGTGAACGTGCACCAAGGTGCCAATCATTGAACAAAAGGTGAGGAAGGGAATGACTTCGACGCGGGCAATAAGCCATGCGGTGCCGGCAAGTGAATGGGTGTTTGACCAACCGAGGAATCCGAGGGCGGTTCCAAAGCCAACAATGAACGTGGTGACAAAAATCCGGTCCAAGCGAATGGTGCGCTGCCAGCGTGCTGGGGGCTTGCCCACCATCATCTTGTGCCACCACACTTCGCGCAAATAATAGGGCCCAGCACCGAAGAACGACCACTCAATCCGGTGGCGGAGCTTGCCTGACCAGTTCATGGCCGCGTACTGCTCAGGCGTATAGGGGTGCCAGACAAAGTCGTATCCCTGGCGCACGGTGTAGGGGTGATGAAGGCGGTTGTGACCCAAAACCCAACCTTCATAGACATGCCAACTTGGCAACATCGCCAAGCGGCCAACGATGTTGTTCAGTCGCTTTGAGGAAAACAGCGCGCCATGAGCTGCGTCGTGGCCAATGACAAACAAACCAGTGACGACCAAAGCGAGCACTGCCTCTAAGGGCAAGACAATGAGGGGATTCGCAAACGCAACAAGTGCGGTGAGCAGCGCGAAGTAACACACGAGGTCTCGAGCGAAGTAGGAGAGCCCCTTCCACGTTGGTCGCTCGTAAGCGGCTTCAGGGATGATGTCAATCACCGGCTTGAGTGACCCAGCACGAGGTGCACGGGTCTCGGTGTCTTCTACGAGCAATTGCTCGGTCATAAGGCTCCTCTATTGGTAATGGCTTACCTTATCGGCCTCTGCGGCAACATCGGCTTGAACAGGGGCGATACCCTGTGGTCATGCCTCCAAAACACGGCCGTCGTCGCCAGAAAGCGGTCTATCTTCGCCGCCGCATCATGGTTGGAACCCTAGGAGTCGTCATCTTGGCCCTCCTTGCCATTGGCATGACGTCGATTACTGGGACATCTGGGAGTTCAGCCACCACGCAAACCTCAACAACGGTCGTGCCGACAACCACGACAACGGTGCCGCCACGACTGCGCATTCCGCCGGGCAAGCCCATTGTTGACCGCCGGCTCGTGCGCCTCAGTCAGTACTACTCAAATTCCATCACGCCAAAATCCATCACCGCTTCTGGCGCTGGCCTCGTCATGGCACAGAACATGGTCTACCGACACACGGTGACCGCGTTTAACGCAACCACCGGAGCGGTGGTCAAGACCATCCCTGCCAGCGTGCAGTTATCAAAGTTTGGGTTCACCGGCCACCCCGGCACCGTCCTTGGCGCCCCGGTTGAGGGGGCCTTTAC
>CANGPX010000018.1 GCA_947456095.1 Acidimicrobiaceae bacterium | reverse complement strand
TTGGCTGAGCAGCAGATTGCCTATGTGCAGGCATCTGCCAATATTGACGACAACATTGACGGCACAGACCCGGTGAAAATCAAGGCGGGAACTGCACCAAAAGTTGGAGACAAGGCCCCTATTGGAACTGGACCATTCGTCTTCAACCAGTGTGCCTGGAACGTTGAAAGCGTCTTATTCGCCGACCACAATGCTGACTACTGGGTCGCTGGTCTGCCAAACGTGAACAAGATTGAGTTCCACCCAATTGTTGATGGTGTTGCTCGCGTCTCATCGCTCGGTACCGGTCCAAGCGACATGGACATGATCGTCGTGAACGAGCCAAATGCCATCAAGGCGTTCAAGAACAACCCAGGAAATGCCAACTCGGACCTGAGTCACTACATTGACGACTCGTCGGCAGCTGCGCAGAAGATTCGTCCTCCTGCAGTCACGTCAGTGCAGTTCAACTGCCGGACCTCGCTTGGGTACAAGCTTTCGCCGTTCTCCAACTACATCGGTGGCAAGTTCTCGCTCACTGGAAAGGGCTACCTTGCTCGCAAGGCAGTCAGCGAAGCCGTCAACCGTAAGCAAGTTGTTGACACGATTGGCTACGGGATCACGAATCCTGCGAACCAGGTGTTCCCAACTGGCTCGGCTTACGGCAAGTCCAAGGTTGCCTTCCCGGCATACTCGAAGACCCAAGCGGCCAAGGACGCGAAGTCAGCTGGCCTCACCAAGTTCAACTTGATGTCGCTCACTGACTCAAGTTCTTCGGCAGCAGCGAACGCTATCCAGGCCTTCTGTGCCGCTGCTGGCATCACCGTGACGATTGTCTACACGGACCAGTCGACGCTGATCAACAGCGCTCTCGTTGGCAACTACGACGCAACGTTGTGGAACCAGTTCGGTGGCGTCAACCCAGACGTCAACTTCCCTTGGTGGAACACGTTCGATGGTTCAAACGGTGCACTCGTGTCGATCAACATGGCCGGTAACTTCGACCCGCTGATCAACTCGACGATGCTCTCAGCAATGGGTGCAGGAACTGCAAAGACTCAGGCCACCAAGTGGGCAGCAGTGCAGTCGCAGATCAACAAGGACATCCCCTACATGTGGCTTAGCTACCAGGTTTCCGCCATCATCTCGCACACCAAGTGCAACGGCTGGCAGAACCCATCGGTGACGGTTGGTGGCAGGACCATCAGCCTGCTCAACCACGAGGGTCTCACTCCTTGGTTCTCACAGGTCACCCTCACCGCCTAAGCGGTGGAGCAGTTGGAAGTGTGATGAAGGCGGCTCCTTCGGGAGCCGCCTTTTTCGCGCAGAAAGTGAAGTCACGTATCGTGGCAAGTATGGAATCTCCCTCAACCTCGTTGGAATTCTTTGACGACGATTACTGGCTCAGCCACGAGGACTACTTAACTTCGGAGCAGGCAGACTTTGACGTGGCTGAAATTCTGAGCCTCCTGAACGGTGCCTCTGGTCGACTGCTTGATGCACCATGTGGATCAGGTCGTCTCGCCGCTCGACTGTCACTCCTTGGATTCGACGTCGATGGTGTTGATCTTGATCCTCGAGCACTCAAGTTGGCTCGAAGCCAACAGCGTGGTTTGTCGCAAAAGGTCCACTACTTCGAGCGAGATCTTCGTGCACTGCTCGAACTTGGCCCCTATGACGTCATTTTGTCGTGGTTCAACTCCTTTGGTTACTTCAGCAGCGAGGACAATGTCGAGCTGTTGAGGAGTTTTTCCTCACTCCTTAAGAGCAACGGGCAACTGCTCATTAATACCTTGGATCTTCACGTGGTTCAGCAGGTCTTGAGCGAAGGTGCACTCAGCGAGGAGCTCACGGTGCGAGGTCGAACAATTGGTTCGACCGCCCATCTTGAGGGGAGTCGCCTCATTACGACTCGCGTTTCGACTGGCCTTTCCGAAGCGCTTGAGAAGGTCTCCTCGGTTGAACTCTTCACAGCAAAACACTGGATTGAGCTGCTGCAAGGACTCGGGTTTTCCGACGTTTCCGTGACCAAGAGGAGTCAACCCTCACTTGGTGATCCCGTGGCAGAAATCACTGTGCAAGCAACGCGTTAAGCCACAGGGGCTCCAACGTTGCCTTTGGTGTTGCGCCAGGTCACGCAGATGGCGACTCCAACGAGCGCCGAAGCTGCGGCCATGGCAACAAAAGGTGCCCATGGGGCTCTCGTGAATAAGAATCCAGCAACGGTTGCAGCAACAGTCATTGCGCTCAGTTGTGCGGTTGCGTAGAGGCCTTGAACGCGACCATGGCCATCGTTTGCAATCTCTTCAGTCATGAGTGACTGCCCCGAGGGTAAAGCGACCGCCAGCGCGCAGGCCTCAAGCGTTGCGAGGCTCAAGATGATGGCCACATTGTCAATAAACGGGTAGAGCGAGCAAAGCAACACCTCAACAATGAGGCCACCAAGGGCCAAGAATCTGCGGTCGAGATGGTCAACCATCCAGCCCGCGGGCTTGGTCATGAGGACAAAGGGTAGAGAGAATAAGACCCATGACAAATTAATGATGGCCCCACTTGCTCCACGGGCATGGAGGAGCAAACTCCAACTTGCGTCGTAGGTGCCAATGACGAGGCCAAAGGCGGCAGCGAGCATGATGGCGCCTCGCGCGCCAGGCTTGAGATTGAGCTTTGTCAGGGCGAGGGACGTGTCGCGACGAGGAAGTGATTTGAGTTCTGGGTGGAAAAATACCGGAATGCTCGATGCAGCAGCCACGACTGTTGTCACCACGAACAGCATTTGCATATGGGCAATGCCGAATACGGTTCCAACGAGAGGTCCAATAATCGTGCCGGACAGTTGCCCCCCATAGATGGTGGAGAAGGCGCGTCCGCGGCGCTCTGGAGCAACGGCAACGCCCACAATGGAAAGTGCCGCGACTTCGGCCATGCCTGCCCCAAGGCCTTGCGTGAACCTGAAGGCAAGCGCTGCAGTTGGCGTTGAGGTGGCGATAAAGGCAAGCGTTGACAGGGCATAGAACGCTTGGCCGATGAGCAAAATTCGCCTCGGCCCAAAATGGTCCACCGCCCTGCCAGCTGGAATTTGGCAGACAAGTCCAGCAATGAAATACGCAGCAACAATGGCGCCGACCAGTGCTGGTGAGGCACCTTGATCTTGGAGGTAGACCGGGAAGAGCGGCAAGAAGGCGCCACCAGCGATCCATTCCAAAAACACGACAAGAGCAAGGGCGCGAACGAGCCGGTCGCTTTCGACCACCACTTTGTCTTTCGCTCCTCGACGGGTCACCAGACCACCCTACGAGACCGGTTGCTGGTGAGCCACAATGGGCTGATGCAGCGCGTCGCAATCTTCGGGACTTCTGGGGCGGGTAAGACCACGCTTGCCCAGCGCATTTCAGAAAAAGTTGACCTCTGTCACGTCGAAGTTGACGGGATCTTCCATCAAGCCAATTGGACGCCACTTGATGAGGCGACGTTTCTCCAACGCATTGAGGAAAAGACACAGGTGCCACGCTGGGTCACTGACGGGAATTACTCGACGGTGCGTCCCTTGATCTTGGCGAGAGCGGACACCGTCGTGTGGCTTGACTATGCGCGTGGCATCACGATCCGAAGAGTCGTTCAACGATCGCTGAAGCGAGCGTTGCTCCGCCAAGAATTATGGAACGGCAACCGAGAAGCACTGAGCAATCTGTTTCGCTTGGACCCCGAAGTCTCGATCATCTGCTGGTCGTGGACTTCACATGCAGCGGTTCAAGCGACCATGAGCGAGCTGTTGAACTCTGGAGCATTGCGTCACACAACGGTTCTTCGCTTTCGTCATCCGAAAGAAACAAACGCTTGGTTCCAAGGGCTCAGCGCTGCACAGTTCTAGGCTCACGGTGTGGACCTTCACGCGATGAATCTTGCCTTTGACCACAGTCCCTTTCCCGATGGGAGATGGGGGGTATCTAACACTTCTCTCGCACGCGCACTCCAGCGCTTTGCCGCCTCACCTGTTGGCTCTGCCACGCTTCGTCGACTCGTTCCGCTCGACCGCAAGGTGCTTCTGCGAAGCCATGGTCGCTACACCGTGCTTGGTCCATTTGGCTCACCAATGCTGCTCCTCACGGTGATTGGCCGAGTCTCGGGGCTTGCTCGAACCACTCCGCTGGTCTACTTGCCTGACGGTGACACCTTGCTCGTCGTTGGATCAAACTTCGGACAAGCAGCGCACCCGGCATGGGCGCTCAACCTCTCGGCTCACCGAGATGCGACCATTGCCATTCGTGGCGAGGAGTTCTCGGTCACGGCTGAAGAGTTAGAAGGAGTCGACCGGGACCGAGCTTGGAATCTCTTCACCACCCTGGCAAAACCCTATGAGGCCTATGGAGAGCGCACCACTCGACACCTCAAAGTGTTCGCCTTACGAAAGGCGCAAGGCCAGTGATGGATCTCGAACTCAGTGGCAAGGTCATCGTTATTACCGGCGGCACCGAGGGCCTTGGCTTGGCACTGGCAGAACTCTTGGTGCAACAAGGCGCCTTTGTTGCCGTGTGCAGCCGCCGACCAGAAGCAGTTGAGCGAGCAGTTGCGCGTCTTGTCTCGCTGTCAACGCCGCAAGCGGTGCTTGGCCTCGTTGTTGACGTGACAGAGGTGGAAGCACTCGAGGCATTTGCCGCCGAGGTCGTTGAGCGCTTTGGGCGAGTCGATGGGCTCGTCAATAATGCAGGCAGATCTGCTGCAATGTTGGTTGATTCGGCTACCGATGCCATGTGGAGCGATGATCTTGATCTCAAGCTCTTCGCCGCTGTTCGCACCACTCGGCTCTTTGGCCAAGCCTTGAGCGCCACTGGCGGATCGATTGTGAACGTTTTGGCAATTGCTGGAAAGCACCCTGGCCAGGCATCGGTGCCGACCTCAGTTTCACGTGCGGCTGGTCTTGCTTTCACCAAGGCAGCATCGAAAGATCTCGGACCACAAGGGATTCGTGTCAACGCAATTCTCGTTGGGCTGGCTGAATCTGAGCAATGGGTTCGTCGAGCGAGTTCCCTCGGTCAAGACGTCGCCAGCCTCACCGCGGCACTGGTCAAGGCATCAAATATTCCCTTGGGGAGAATGGGCACCGCGAGAGAATTTGCCGATCTCGGTGCGTTCTTGCTGTCGCCGAGGTCGAGCTATCTCTCTGGCGTTGGTATCAACTTCGACGGGGGATTGTCGAGCGCGGTCTAGATGATGCCCGTGGCAAAGAGCACGCAAATACCGAGGATGCCATACAGCGGCGGTTCAAGGAAACGGCCAATGGAGCGAATGACTCGCTGCGTCGCAGGTGTGCGAGCAATGAGTGCGGCCGCTCCAATGAGGAGGGCAAACAGTGAACAAAACGTGGCAACAAGCAGCCACTCCGTGAGTCCCGAAGTTGCGCGAAGCAGCGGCAAGTAACTCGCCGCATTGTCGGCCGAGATGGCAAAGGTAACGAATGCTGCTCCAACCATGGAGTTGACCACAGCAGGTTCAGCAACAGGCTTGCGCAGTGACATAGCGGACTTCACGCACAAGACGAATGGGACAATGGCCAAAATGCCAAAGGACCAGAGGGGAATCTCGACCAGCACATGGTTGAGCGCAAGACAAAAGCCAACAACAAGCACTGAAGCCAAGAGTTGGCCGAGCGCGACTTGTTTTCGCCGGTGAGGCTGCGCCAGGCTCATTTGCGTGGCGAAAACCACCAAGTTATCCACATTGGTGGCAAGAAAAGAGAGCGCACCAAGCTCAATGGCCTGCACAGTCGACAAACTCATGAGGTGCTCACGCATAGAACGTAGCGCTCAAGACTCGGCCATGGAAGGATGTGGAGGTGTCGATGATGAAGCGAACGGTCAACGCTCCAACTGCAGACGATCTCGCTCGAGCGAGGTCGGTGATCCGCCAGTACTTAGCCCCGACGCGCACCCTGTCAATGTCGCTCGGTGGCCAACAGTTCTTGGTCAAAGATGAAACAACCCAGCCAACGGGGAGTTTCAAGATCCGCGGAGCACTCGCCGCTCTTCACGCAGCGCGAGAAAGTGGGCTGAGTTCCTCGGTGCTCACGGTGTCTGCTGGGAACCATGGCTTAGGAGTCGCGCTGGCGAGTTCAATGCTCTCGCTGCCGGCCACCATTGTCGTTCCACGAACTGCTTCGGTGGCCAAAGTGAACAAACTCAAAGCAAGCGGTGCCACCATTGTCGAGTTTGGTCAAGGCTTTGAAGAAGCTGAGCGCTACGCACTCGAGCTCGCCGAACAAACACAAGCAACGTTCATCTCGCCCTACAACGATTCGAACGTGATTGCTGGGCAAGCAACTCTTGTCCACGAACTCCTCGAAGCAAATCCGTCTGTTGCAAGCGTGCTCGTGCCAGTTGGCGGTGGCGGACTCTTGGCCGGGACGATTCTTGCGACGCAAGGAACTGGAGTTGAGGTTCTCGGGGTTCAGCCAGCAACCAATGCCGCCATGGCGGCTGCACTCACTGGCGTTTCCTTTGTCGATGGACCAACCGCAGCCGATGGGCTTGCTGGTGACTTGGAACCAGGTTCGGTGACCTTCGAAATTGCTCGAGCAGCAGGCGTCGAGATCGTGCTCGTGAGTGAAGACGCCATTGCCCGTGGGGTGGTGAGTGCACAACGAGAACTCGGACTTGCCCTTGAAGCATCAGCTGCGGTTGGACTTGCGGCAATTAGTGAAGGATTTGTGCGAGCAACGCCAACGACTGCGGTGTTGTTGACGGGCAGGAATGTTTCGGTGGATGTGCTGTGCGATCTGCTCCGTCGGGGGAGTCAGACGCAGTAGCCGCCGTCAACCCGGAGGATTTGGCCAGTGATGAAGTTTGCTCGAGAACTCGCCAAGAAGCACACCGCTTCGGAAATATCAGTTGCGCGACCAAAACGCCGGAGTGGGATGTTGGCTTTTGTCACCGCCAATGCCGCTTCATCGAGGTCGCCGCTGGCAATCAGTCGCTCGGCCATACCGTCGGTCAACATCCCTGGTCCAACACAATTCGCCCGAACGCCAAATCGACCTTCTTCAACGCTGAGCGCGAGGACGAGTTGTTCAACGGCTGCTTTTGGCGCAGCAGAGAGGCCATCTCGAACGGGATAGCGACCAGTTGCTGCTGTGGTGACCGCAACGAGTGAACCTTGAGATTTTCGCAAGTGGGCAAGTGTCGGCTGGATGAGATTGAACGCATTGGTGACTTCGTTCTCAACGTGTCGAGCAAAGTCAGCTGGCGCAACCCGAGAGAGGTGCACCTGAGGGACATGCGGGCCAGCAGCGTGGATCACCGTGTGCAGCCCACCAAAGTTGCTTGCTGCGACTTCAACGACTCGAGCACAATGCTCAGCATCGGCGAGGTCAAGCTCAATGGCAGCAATACGGTGGCCTTCTGCTTGCAAGGCCTCGACCAGTGCAACTGCTGCACTGGCCTTGGAGCGAAAGGTGAAGGTGACCGCTGATCCTTCGCGAACAAGTTGTTCAACAATGGAGCGGCCAATGCCACCTGTCCCACCAGTGACGAGCGCCCCGCCGGAAAGCCCGTCGAAACTTCGACTCGTCACCCGAACGCGCCACTCTCAGACGCCGTTGCAAATGCAGCGTCGTCGTAGTGAAGCAGGTCTCTCATGACTTCTCTGTTGTGTTGTCCAACCGTTGGCGCCTTTTCCGGCACGGGGAGTTCTTCGCCAATGAATTTGAGCGGAGCAGGCATCTGATCAGCACCCAAGCGCTCGGCTGGAATCAGCGGGAAGCGGTCTTGAAACTGCGGATCCTCAAGCAAGGTCTTTGGCGTGTTCACTGGTGCGATGGCGGTGTTGACCCTGTCGGCAAATTCCAGCCATTCAACCGAAGTCTTGGTCTTGAACAGGATTTGGAGTTCTCGCTGGAGCTCTCGATTATGGCGGGCATGGTCGGCATACTTGCTGCCGGGCCAGCGTTCAAAGAGGTCAAGGCGGTCCATCCCGGTGCAGAAGTTCTTCCAGAATTCCTGCTCAGAAGCCATGAACAACACGTGACGTCCATCTTTGGCTTCATAGACCTGGTAGCGCACGCCTTCTTTCATGCCTGCAGTTCCTGGGGCCCGGCGCTCAAAGTTGTCACTTGCGTTACCCGTGACTTCAGACTCTGGGCGCTCATAGGCCTTCCAGGTCTCTGACCGCAACCAGTCCATAGAGGCCGAAGCGTCTGATTGGGCAATATCAATGAAGGCGGGCTCACCGGTTGAGCGGGCACGAAGCACTGCCGACAAGATGCCCAGCGCGCCAAAAAGCGGTCCAGCGTGAATGCCAGTCGAGGGGTGCTCAGGCAAGTAGGTGAAGCCCTCTTCATCGGTCGCAACGTTGACGAGGCCAGCCCAAACGTCGTAAGCAATGCCGTGTGAGGGGAGTTCTTTGTAGGGACCGGTCATGCCGTAGCCAGAAATACAGCAGAAAACTATTGATGGGTTGATGGCCTTCAGGTCTTCAAAGCCAAGTCCACGGCGCTCAAGGCCACCGGGACGCATGGCCTCAATAACCACTTCGGCCGTGCCGACGAGTTCTTTGAAGATCTCGCGTCCCGACTCGGTGCGAAGGTCAAGGGTCAGCGACTTCTTGCCACGGTTCACATGGAGGTGGAGCAGCGAAACTCCTTCAACAATTGGCCAAGTCATTTGACGGCCGTAGTCGCCTGCAGGTGGTTCAACCTTGATCACCTCAGCTCCAAGATCAACCAAGGTGTTGGTGATCTCAGCCGGGCCAAGTGCTGAACACTCAATGATCCGAAGTCCTGCAAGTGGTGCGTTCGCCATAGTTCCTCCTCGTTGGACGAATCGTAGTTCGCGACCAGCAAGCAGCGCATTTCGAGCGGTAGTGGCGGTTCGGCGACAGTCGTGTTGAACGGTGAAGCGCTCCTCGCTTCATCAACGTCGCAGGAATCAGGAATGCTCGATGGAGTCTCCGCCGTCAGCGTCAGCGTCAGCGTCAGCGTCAGCATCGTCATCGTCAACGTCGTCTTCATCGTCAACCGAGGTGTCAGCAAATCGCATGCCACAGGACCTGCAGGTGCAAGCGCCCACATCGTCACCTTCTTCTTCGAACATCACACAGCCACCATGGTCATAGGCGTTACCTGGGGCATAAACACCCCGGCCTTGTTCAGGGCAAAACCACGAGGAATACTCGTCTTCATCAAAGAGCGAAGTGTTGAGAGCTTCGTTGTCGGACCACAAAAGAGCATCCATCGTGATTGCTCGGCTGAGCGCTTCGTAAGCCTCCATGTAGTTCCAAAACGTTTGAGTCGGCATTCCAAACGCCTTGATGGTGACGTCAATAGACCCACACCGCGGGCATTGATGGGCAGTGGCAAGCGTCCGTTTCATGGTCAACCTCCAACAGGATCTTTTGGTACGTGAAAGAACCATGCCTGAGGGGTGTGCCACGAAAATCCTCTGAAGGGTGACCTCTTTGCGAGTTAGCGAGTGGGACTGCTTGGCTCTTGTTCAATCAGCTGTGCTCCATCGTGGCGAACTGAGCCAACAGCCCTTCCAACGCGGCGCGAGGTCAGCACTCCAGTGCTGGCGTCCAAAAGGTGATTGAGCTTCAGCGCACTGTCACTGCCGAGGCTCGTCAGCCAGCTATCTACGTCACCTTGTTCAACCACAACGGGCATTCGGTCATGGAGGTGGCCAACATCGATATTGGCTGGTCGAGTCAAAATGGTGCAGGAGCGAATGAGCGGTGAGGGCACCTTGTCAACCGATGGTGCTCGCCACTGTTCCCACAACCCGGCGAGGAGTATGGGTTGGCCGTCTGACCTTGTGATGAAGTAGGGCTGCTTTAACTCCTCACCAAGAGTTGTCCACTCGTAGTAGCCATCAACCGGGATAATGAGGTGTTGGCGGGTAAACGCAGAGCGAAATGACGGTTTCTCGGCCACGGTCTCCACCCTGGCATTGAAGGTCTTTGCCCCAAAGGAGAGATCTTTGGCCCAACTTGGTAAAAGACCCCACCGAAATCTCGACAAGATGCGACCTGCTCCATTTGGCGCTTCGAGCAGTCCAGGGATCATCGCCGTTGGCGGCACATTCCAACTTGCCTGAAAGGCTTCGTCGCGCAAGGTCAGGCCAACAGTGGCTTCGAGGAGGCGAGCAACCGAAGCGGGCGGAGTAAACAGAACGAGGCGACCGCACACGACACCATTGTTGCAGTTACTGAGCCCAAGCCCTTGGAGTTCTGTATGGTAGCGCCATGGAAAATTCAACCACTCCAGAAGCAGTGCTCCTTGCCTACCAAGGGGTGCGGTCGCGCACCTTGGCCATCTTGGAGTCCCTCTCTGACGAGCAAGGGGAACTTCTCGTTCCGGCGTGTCCGGCATGGACCATTCGTGACCTCACCTGTCACCTCTATGGCGTGGTTGATGACATTTTCGAAGGGCGAATTGAAGGGGCGGGTTCAGACCCTTGGACCGCTGCTCAACTCGAACGCCATCGCGAGTTCACCCTTGGTCAGCTCTGCGAGGCTTGGAGCCAAAGCGCTGAGCGTTTTGATGGAGTTCTGCTCCACATTCCCTCGCCAGTCAATCTCCGGATCGTGATGGACCAGGCAACCCACGAACATGATCTTCGCCACGCACTTGGTCGCTTTGGTGCACAGACGAGTGATGCCATCTCCTTGGGGACGACTTGGTTGCTGCAGTCACTGAGCAATGGTGACCCGGTATTTGCCGAAGAGCTGGCACAAGTTGGAGCATCGCCATTTGAGATGTTTCGCGCACTCGGTGGTCGGCGTTCACGTCGTCAACTCGAAGAACTTGGCTTCGCAGATGAAGCCTTTGCCGCAAGGCTCGCAGGATCGCCAATTAGCGTGCCCGAGCACGACCTCATTGAGGAGTTTGCCCAGTAGGTTTTCCGGCCGGCTTACAGCGGGGCATCGTCGTAGGCTGAACAAATGGATCACCCGACTCGACTCACCCGCTCGCAGTACTTCGAGCACTGGAATGGTGACCTTGACCTGATCACTTCGGTCGTGCACAACCACGGCCACCTCCGGGTACCAACGTGCCCACAGTGGAGCGTGCTCGAGCTCGTCGAGCACTTGGCCGGGGTCTACCAACACAAGATTTGGGTGCTCGAGCTCGGCAAGATGCCACCGTCGAGTTGGAGTGATGAAGCGCTTGTTGAGCGGCGAAAGAATGATCCAGTGACAGAACTTCGCCATTGGGCCGAAGCACTCCAGACAGAGCTCTTGGCGAGAAATGATCACGATGAGGCTTCAACCTTTATGCGCAGCGACCGCACAGTTGGTTTCTGGTGGCGACGAATGGCACTCGAAACAGCCGTGCATCGAACCGATGCAGAACTCGCGGTTGGACTGAGAACACCAGTGGCGAGCGAACTCGCAGTAGACGGCATTGATGAGATGTTGTGGTTTGCCCCCGCCCCTTGGCAACAAGGCAGTAAAGAGGGTTGGAGCGGACAACACGTCGTGGTTGATGCCGGCGAGACTGCTTGGACTGCAGTACTCGACCAAGGAGCTCTTTCTACTTTTTTTGGTGATGACGGCTCAACTACTCGGGTGACTGGTTCGCCCGATTCGCTCTTGCAGTGGAGTGCTGGTCGTCAAGTTGAAGATCTCTCACGAAGCGGAGATCTTCAGGCGATTCAACTCCTTGAGCGATTCCTCGGAAACTTTTGAGCGACTAGTTCGGCGCTGCGGCAAGCGCACCGAGGAGGAGTACTCCGGTCATGGCCAACACGAATTCGGCCCGGATGAAACCAGCAAAAGAATCACGAGGACGGCTTCGGTATTCACGAAAAGCCAATACCACTCCACTAAGAGTGAGTGCAGGCAGCAGTACTTTCCAGATCAGTGAACTTCCCGGTGCGGTCCACAACTGCACGCTGGCGCCAATGCCCACCATGATGGAAAAGAGATCAATGTAGGCGAAGATGACCACCAAGATGAGTGTGATTCGTCCGCGCTTTTTCCGGCGAGGACGACTGCGAGGGACCTCTTCGTCGACTGGCGGGCGTTGTTTTGTCGCTCTTGCCATCAGTGAAACGCCGTTCCGCCATCAGCAACAAGCACTGATCCGGTGACATAACTCGCTGCGTGAGAGAGTAAGAACAGTGCAGGTCCGACCATTTCTTCTGGAGCGGCAAGTCGCTTCATGACCGTGGCTGCAGCCATTGCCGCTTGGGCTTCTGCAGAGTTGTTGCGCACCATATCGGTGTCAACTGGTCCAGGTGCGAGCGCATTGACCCGGATACCTCGCCCACCGAGTTCAGCGGCCATGGCACGCGTCAACATCATGAGCCCAGATTTTGCTGCGGTGTAGAGCGCGAGGTGGCGACCAGAGGTGAAAATACCAATAGTGACAACGTTGAGCACGGCAGCAGCGTCGCTTTTTTCCAAGTAGGGGAGTGCTGCTTGGACGAGGAACAGCGCAGCTCGTTCGTTGACGTCTTGGGTCTTTTGCCACGCATCAGGGGTGATTGAGCCAATGGGCAGGGCCAATGCATTGGCCGCGTTGTTGACAACCAAGTCAATCTGGCCATATTCGGCCACGGTCTCATCGACGAGTTCTTGCAATTGCTCAAGGTCGCCAACGTGACAAGCAACGCCGATTGCCTCGCCGCCAGAGCTGCGAATTTCGGCTGCCGTTGTTTCGCAGGCTTCGCGTTGTCGGCTAGCAATCACCACTTTTGCCCCAGAATGCGCAAGACCAAACGCGATTGCTCGCCCGATTCCCCTGCTCCCACCGGTCACAATCGCGACGCGTCCAGTGAAGTCAAGGTGTGGCGAAAGTGGAGAGCGGCTGGGAGCTGACACGTTGCAACCCTACCGCTCCGCCTCATGAACAGCGGGTAGACGGCGTGACATGCTCTGGCTACGATACGAACATATGTTCGCTTCTGTCTCTCATCTCCAACCTCGTCCAACACTTGATCCGAAACTGCTTGCTCGCGTCCGTCCAGTCGCTGCAGCGTCAGCACGCGTCCTCCCCGTGGCTCCAGCGCTCGAGTCACTGTTTGGCTCACGTGGCCTTCAGCGAGGTTCAACCGTGCGCATCACTGCTCCGCGTGGAGGCGGTGGTTCAACACTCGCGCTCACGGTCCTGTCTGCTCCATCAGCCGCTGGTCACTGGTGTGGCGTCGTTGGAATGGCCGACCCTGGTGTTGCTGGGATGGTTGGGCTCGGGATTGATCTTCGCCGAGTGGTGTTTGTCCCAGCTCCTGGGACTGCATGGGCGTCTGTTGTTGGTGAACTCATTGATGGTGCCGACATGGTGCTGTTGCGTTGTGACCAGCAGGTGGCACATCCCATTGCCCGCAACCTTGTCGCCAAAGCACGAGATCGTCAGGTGACGCTCGTCATTGTCACCTCAACACCTCAACAATGGCCACTGCCAAGCGATGTGGAGTTGTCCATTTCCGATGCCACCTGGAGTGGAGTTGATGGTGGCTACGGCCATTTCGTCAGCCGGCGAGCCACGGTGTCCGCAAGTGGGCGACGTGGTGCAGTGCGTGAGCACATTGCCGCACTGTGGCTCCCAAGCAGCGATGGTGCCGTAGCGGCGGCTGATTGGTGACCCATGGATCGACTTGTCGCTGTTTGTAGTCCAGAGCTCACTGAAGAAGGGTCAAGGGGCGAAGAACTCCGGAGTTTCGCTGCCGTGCTTCATGGACTTGGCGAACTGTGCCCGTGGGTAGAGCCAATCAAACTTGGCCTCGCAGTATTCCCCGTCCGTGGGCCGTCGCGCCTGCTTGGTGGCGACCATGCTGTTGTGGCTGCAGTGGCGATGGCAATGAGCGCGGTTCAGCCTGCAGTTGTTGTGCAGATCGGTGTTGCCCCTGGGCTCTTCGCCGCTCAACTTGCTGCTCGGCGAGGAGTGGTTGTGGCAGAACAAGACCTCATGGAGTTCTTGGCACCTTGGCCAATTTCTGTTCTTGGTCGACCAGAACTCGCCAGTGTGTTGCCAAGACTTGGTCTGCGGACCCTTGGACAATTTGCCGAACTGCACCATCGAGAAGTTTTCAGTCGCTTTGGTGCTGATGCAGCAGTCTGCCTCCAAGTTGCTCAAGGCAAAGTCGGAGAGCTGAGTGGACTGCGAGACCCAAGCATTGGGCGCAGGCTTCGAAGTCTGACGGCTCGAGTGTCACCACTCCCGAATCAGCCGACGTTTCTCGGTGGCATGGGTTTGGCTGATGAGCGATTGCATGCTGTTGCTCGGCGACTGCAAGCACAACTCGGAGCTGAATCAGTCATGGTTGGTTACGACCACGGTGGTCGGAGTCCAATTGACCAAGCCAGCCTCGTGCCCTTTGGCAGTCACCCTGTGCCGACCAACAGCACAGCTCCGTGGCCGGGGAAACTCCCGAGCCCTTCGCCAATGACTGTGTTCTGCGATGCGCGAGCCGTTGAACTCCTTGGAGAAAGTGGACTGCCGGTTGTGGTTGACGGATCTGGACTTTTGAATGCGGCCCCGGTTGCCTGCGCGTTGAATGGTGGATCACGGCGTGTGGTGATCAATTGGGCTGGTCCATGGCCTCTTGTTGAGCAGTGGTGGGAAACACTGCACCACCGAGCTCGGCTTCAACTGCTCATTGAACCCGCCACTGCAGTGCTGGTCGCCTTTGAAGAGAACTCGTGGTGGCTTGAGGCGGTGTACGACTAATGGCCCAGTATGCAGAACTCCATGCCCATTCGGGTTTCAGTTTTCTCGATGGGGCGAGTGACCCAGAAGAACTCGTTGCCGAAGCAGTCCGCCTCGAACTGAGTGCACTCGCGCTCACTGATCACAACGGGTTCTACGGTGTCGTGCGCTTTGCCACAGCCGCTCGACTGCTTGGTCTCCCAACAGTCTTTGGTGCAGAACTCACCATTGGTTCCGGTGAACCTCGCACCGGCGTACCTGATCCCTGCGGGGAACACCTGCTGATCCTTGCTCGAGGACCTGAGGGCTACAGCCGGCTCTCGGCCACGATTGCTGATGCGCATCTGGCTCGGGGCACAAAAGGTGAGCTCTCACTCACCGTTGAAGAGTTGGCCGCAGCTCATGGGGGCACCTGGCAGATCCTGACCGGATGCCGCAAGGGTTCAGTGAATCAAGCACTCATGAGCGGTGGTCCTCGAGTTGCTCGACGCGCCCTTGATGAACTCATTGCTGCATTTGGCCGAGACCATGTTGCTGTCGAGTTATGGGATCACGGCCATCCCCTTGATTCGAGCCGCAATGATGCTTTGGCTGAACTTGCCGTTGCCGCCAAGGTTGCTCTCGTTGCCACGAACAACGTCCACTACGCCACGGCATCGAGTTTTGCCTTAGCCAACACCTTGTCCGCTATTCGAGCCCAGCGACCGCTGTGTGAGATGCATGGTTGGCTGGCATCAGCACCAACGGCACAACTCCGCTCGGCTGCTGAACAACAGCGTCGCTTTGCTCGGTGGCCAGGTGTGGTTGACCGAGCAGCTGAGATTGGTCTCGATTGCGCCTTTGATCTCTCACTTGTTGCTCCGAGACTCCCGGATTTTCCCGTGCCTGAAGGATTTACTGAGCAGACCTACTTGGCTCATCTTGCAGAGATTGGTGCGACCAAGCGATATGGGCCTCGCCATGCACCAACTCTTCCTCGAGCTTGGGCGCAGATTGACCACGAGCTGTCAGTGATTGAGGGTCTTCATTTCGCTGGCTACTTCCTTGTGGTGTGGGACATCACAGAGTTCTGTCGACGGCAGAACATCTACTGCCAAGGCCGAGGATCTGCGGCGAATTCAGCGGTGTGTTTTTCCCTTGGCATTACCAACGCCGATGCAGTGAGACTCAATTTGTTCTTTGAGCGCTTCTTGTCGGCTGCGAGAGATGGACCGCCTGATATTGACGTCGACATTGAATCTTCTCGCCGAGAAGAAGTTCTGCAGTATGTCTATGAGCGCTATGGCCGACGCCATGCGGCACAAGTGGCCAATGTCATTACCTACCGACAGCGCTCAAGTATCCGAGATGTTGCCGCAGCACTTGGTTACTCCCCTGAGGTGACCCAGACTTGGGGGACTACCGAGCAAGTGGTCCATGACCCGTTTGGGCAGCCAACAACCAAGGTTGAGATCGCCCCTCCTTCCCCAGTTCCACCACTGGTTGAACAACTCGCCGAAGCACTGCAGCATCGCCCACGGCACCTCGGGATTCATTCGGCTGGCATGGTCATTTGCGATCGCCCCATTGTTGAGGTCTGCCCGGTTGAGTGGGCTCGGATGCCCGGTCGCACCGTGCTGCAGTGGGACAAAGATGATTGTGCTGCGATTGGCCTCGTGAAGTTCGACCTGCTTGGTCTCGGGATGCTCGAAGCGTTGCACGAAATGGTCGACCTTGTCGCTCTCCATGAAGGGATCACTCTTGATCTTGGGGCCTTGGCTCAAGAAGAAGAGGTGTATGACCTGCTCTGTCGAGCAGACACCGTCGGGGTCTTCCAAGTGGAGTCTCGGGCGCAGATGGCCACACTTCCAAGACTCCAACCAAGATGTTTCTATGACCTAGTGATTGAAGTTGCCCTCATTCGGCCTGGACCAATCCAAGGCCGAGCAGTCAACCCCTACCTCAGGCGCAGGACGGGAGAAGAGCCCGTCACCTATCCCCACCCTCTGCTCGAGCCCATCTTGCGGCGAACACTTGGTGTCCCGCTGTTCCAAGAGCAACTGATGGAGATGGCGGTTGCTATTGCTGGGTTCACGCCAACTGAGGCAGATGAATTGCGTTCAGCTATGGCCTCAAAGCGCTCGGCAGAAAAGATGGAGCGACTTCGTGTTCGCTTCTATGCCGGGATGGCGCAGAAGTCAGTCACTGGGGCGGTGGCTGACGATCTCTTTGACGCGCTGCGAGCATTTGCCAATTTTGGATTTCCCGAATCGCACTCGGTGTCATTTGCTCATCTTGTCTATTGCTCGGCCTGGTTCAAAGTGCATCATGGAGCAGCCTTCACTGTTGCGCTGCTCAATGCGCAGCCCATGGGGTTTTGGTCCGAGCAGTCGCTGCTGGCTGATGCCAAGCGCCACGGCATTTCGCTCCGACGACCCCATGTCAATCACTCAGCAGCAAGAGCAACGCTGGAGGACCAAGGAGATGGATTTGCCATCCGCCTTGGACTTCGCTCAGTGCGCGGTCTTGGCGATCTCGCCGAAGCGGTCGCGTCCGGCAAACCATGGGTATCACTTGAAGATCTCGTAGCTCGAGCAGGACTGAGCGCTGCGCAGTTAGAAACGCTGGCAACGGCTGGAGCACTCGACGGGCTTTGTTCTGTTGGCGCACAAGGCCACCATCGCAGTCGTCGGAGCCTCGTGTGGGCGGCAGGGCCAGCGGCACAAGCAACGAGAGATCGCCTGCCGGGCATTGTGGTTGGAGCAACCTCGCCACGTTTGGCTGAACCAACACCAATCGAGCAGGTTGCTGATGACTTGTGGTCACTTGGGGTGACTCCTCAAGTCACGGCAATAGAACTCGCAAGAGGAGACCTTGCGCTTCGTGGAGTGGTGGTTGCTGGAGATCTGCTTCATTGTCGACAAAATCGGGTACTTGTCTGTGGCGTCGTGACGCATCGTCAACACCCAGAAACCGCCCATGGTGCAGTGTTTTGCAACTTAGAAGATGAGACCGGTCATGTGAATGTGGTGTTCTCAAAGGGTGCATGGGTGAGATGGCGTGTCATTGCTCGCCATGCGCCAATTCTGCTCGTGCGAGGTCGCTTGGAGCGCGGTCGTGGTGTGGTGAATGTGGTGGCAGAACACGTTGAGCGCTATGGCTTTGTCGGCCAAGCGCCGCCCTCACGAGACTTTCGTTGACGACTGGGTTGCGGCGAATTGCGGTGCAAGAATTTTCAACAGGCGATCAACGGTTGACGTTCTCGACGGGACGGCACTGCATCGGGCCACTCGCCGATGATGAAGCGAAATCTCTACAGTGTCGGCCTTGCTCAGGGTCGCTGGATTGACCGTGACCCCAGGGGGAAGGTGTTGCAGCACCTCGTAGAACGGGGTTGCGGTGACGGCACAGAACTGATGATCAATCACCGCATTGGGCGCAGGGTCACCGGGAACCGTTGAGGTATTGGGTTCACTGAAGCGTTCATAGACCTCAGACAGAATCACCCAGTCGGCCTTGCTTACTTGGTTTGCCAGGCCGGACCCTGCGACATTGGAGATACCAGGGTTCATCTCTAGGTAATAGGTCGAAGGGTGAAGTTGTGGCTCAAGCCAGTAGAAGATGGGTTCGTTGTAGTTGGTGAAGCGAAGATCAGCAGGTCCTTCAAACATGGATTCTCCTCGCGCAGAAAGCAGCGAGACGGTTTGGGCTGCTTGTCGCATGAATTTTGCCCGACCCTTGTCGTCAAGAGGAATGGACCGCCCATTGACGTGAACAGAAGGTTGGACAACACCTGATTTACCTTTCGTCGGGCTCAAGAGCTCGCCATAGGCCTGTGCCCACAAGGTGGTGGCCGAAAGCCCAGCAACAAGAATCAACAGTGCCGCAGAGGTCGCCACCACCCTTGGTTGAGCCGCCCCACGCCGCTCTAACAAGAACGCAACGGCAACAGGGAACATTGCCAGCCACACATTGCCGACTTGGCGGAAGTGTGAAAAGTCTGCCCGCTGAAGGAAGTTGGTCACTAACAGTGAAGCCAAGACCACCAGCGCAATCCAACGTCGGTCGTGAGAGCGCTGCTTTCCAATCACTGTGGCGACAATGACTCCGAGAACAATGAGGAGCAACCAGAAAAAGAGCGCAACCTGACTCGGGAGCGGTCCGCCAACCAAGCGATGCAGCGAGGTGAGGGCGGTGATGCGCGTGAAGAATTCCCCAACCCAAGTGAACGAGGGCGGAATAGGAAGCGCTCGGCCATCACGGAGGTGAAAGAGCGGATCAATGACGAGATTGCGCCAAATATTGTTCGGCCCGGCAGTGGCGAGGAAATAGAGGTAGGGGAGGAGCCCAATTGCAGTCGAGATGAGCAGGGTTCGCAGCACTTCTCGGCGCTTCCACAACAAGATGGCTGCGGGGACAGCAACGACGATGATGAGGTCTGGCCTGAATCCAAGAGCGATGGCGTAGCTGAGCCCTGAAAGCACGACGAGCGCCTTGTTGGCCGGTTCTTTTTCCAGCGCGGTCGTGAGAGCCGCTAATCCAAAGAGGCAAAAGCCAAGTCCACCAATCCACGAATAGGCCATGAGGCCAAAGGGGGCAATCGTGCACCACGCAAGCGAAGCGCCAATCCATGCTCCTCGCTTTGAGTAGCGACGAAGCAGCCAGAACAAGGCACCAATGAGCACCGCACGATAGGCAAGGCCCACGGTGCGTTCAACGGCAATTGAGGGGTGGATTGCGGCGAAGGCAACCGTTGGCACGTAGACGTTGAGCGGGCCGTATTCGGTCCAGTAGTCCTTGGTTGGGACTTCACCATGGAGCGTGAGGGTTGCATACTCAACAATGGAGCCTTCCTCCATTGCCGTCGCAGCCATGTGGAACATGTGGGGAAGGGGAAGGCAGATGAGGAGTGCAACGATGATCGCGGCTGCTCCACGTTTCACGCCGGAGCGCCCAAGTGTTGCTCGAAGAGTCGCCATTGGTGAATGTTAGCGATGCTGACTTGTTCTCGTCGGCATGGCAATCGTCAGCGCCGAGTTCGGCAATCTATGGTGACCCCATGGCAACATTTGACGACATTGTTCGTGGTCCGTGGCCAATGGGGCTTGGAGAAGCCGAAACCCTTTGGGAGTTTCTTGACTTTTACCGGGCAACTTTGGCTAACAAATGTGTGGGACTCACCAGTGAACAGTTGAAGACTGCGCCGATTCCGTCTTCAACGCTGACGCTGCTTGGTCTTGTGCGACACCTCGTTGAGGTTGAGCGCTGGTGGATTGATGTCATCTTCTTCGGCGACGCAGACGTCTCGGTCTTTCCCACGAACAGCGATGATCGAGATGGAGACTTCAATGATTTGGACAGTGTGCCCCCCGAAGAAGTGATCTCGACCTGTGTTGAACATTGGCAGCACTGGCGCTCACGTGTGCTCGGCCACGGACTCGATGAGCAATCAGTTGCGACGTCAGGACGCTTTCATGACGATGGCACGGCTCAGCACTTCACCTTGCGGTTCATTGCCGTGCACCTCGTTGAAGAGTATGCACGGCACTGCGGACACGCAGATCTCCTCCGAGAAGCACTCGACGGATCAGCTGGCCACTGAATTACTTGGTGCGAACGAGGCCCTTGCCGGTGATGAGCGGGAGGTCGAGGGCAGTCACGAGACCTGGCTTGGCGGCAACAACGGCAGCAACCGAGTTGACGAGCCGCATGGCTGTTGCCTTGAGGCCAGCAGTGTTGTGATCGCCATCGGTGCCGAGGAGTTGCAGGTCGACAATGTAGTTGGGCTCGCCAGTGACTTGGACTCGGTAGCACGAGGCTCCTGCAGGCTGTGGCCACTCGGGTGCAATGTCGTCATGGAGGCGGGTGACGTGTTCTAAGACGACCACTGCTTTGCCGTCGACATAACCACGAAGTTCAAAGTGCAGGCCAGCAACAGTGCCTTCGGCCACTGGGCCAGCATCGGTCATGATGGGAAATGGAGCTGGTACTCGCTCGTACCACTCTTCAATTCGCTCAAGCTCAAGGCCAAGACCTGCAGCCAAGATGCCAATGACTGAACCCCAGGCAAGGGTAGGCACCCCAGGTTGCAACAGCATGGGGATGTCATCCATGGCGCGACCAAATCCCATGATGTCGAACAACACCGCTGCTTGGTTATACGTCGCGTAGTTGCAGATCTCATAGGCGCGCACTTCTTCAATGCGCTCAGAGATGCCAGTGATCATGAGGGGCAAGGTGTCATTGCCAAATCCTGGGTCGATGCCGTTGACAAAGATGCTTGCCCCACCGGCTTGGCCTGCTTCGATGACTCCCTTGGCCAGATCATCGGCAATCCCATAGGGGTACTGCAAGAACACTGGACCTGACGAGACAACGTTGATGCCAGCTCGAAGAAACCGTGCGAGATCGCCAAGTCCTTCAAAGAGGCGGTCATCAACCCATGCGGTGTGGACAATGCAGTCTGGCTTCATGGCGAGTAATGCGTCAGCGTCATTGGAGGCGAGCACGCCAAAATCGCGATCCAAGCCAGCCAAGCGGCCAGCATCTTTGCCGGCCTTGTCCGGATTTGAGACATAGACCCCAATGAGTTCCAAGTCCGGGTGGGCATCAATGCCCGCAAGCGCGTGCTTGCCAACGTTTCCAGTACTCCAGGCAATGACTTTCAGGGCCATGATTCGCTCGTTTCTCGTGTAGTGAGGAGTTACAGATCAGGGAATTGGAAGTCCATGTTCGGCACTTCCAAGCCACCATCGATTTCAAGGACTTTGCCGGTCAAATACGAACCGGCACCAGTGGCGAGGTAAGCAACACCTGTCGTGATGTCCTCGACCGTGCCAATACGGCCAAGAGGTGTGCGCTGTTCCATGTGGCTCTTCAGTTCTGGCGAAGACATCACAATGTCGAGCGCAGACGTGGCAGTTGAGCCAACCGCAATAGCGTTCACTCGAATGCGAGGGGCCAAGTCCTTCGACGCGAGGCGGGTGTAGTGCGCAAGGGCACCTTTAGCTGTTCCATAGGCGAGATATCCACGCCCAGCCACACGGCCCACCACCGAGGAGATGTTGACAATGGAGCCACCACCGGTCTCGAGCATGGTTGGAACTGCCGCCCGGGTGAGTGCATGGGCGGTTGCGACATTGAAGTGAAAGGCAGACTCAAGTGCCCGGGCTGAAGTGTCGAGCAGCGGTGTTGGCATGGCGCCACCAACGTTGTTGACCAAAATGTCAATGCGACCGAACGCCTCGCGGGCTTCACTCGCGAGTTGCGCAACGGCATCGAGATCAGACAGATCACAGGCCACAATGTGGGCTCGTCGGCCAAAGCTTGCGACAACCGCGGCGACTTCTTCTAACTGCTCAGTTGTTCGTGCAGCAATGACCACGTCAGCACCGCACTCAGCGAGCACTGCAGCACTCCCAGCGCCAATCCCTCGACCGGCACCGGTGATGATGGCTACTTGGCCAGTGATATCAAAACGATCTTGAAACATCGTGCGACCCCCCGTCGGCAATTCGCCCACGATAGCGAAGTCTTGACCTACCCATCTTTTTGGACGAAGAGGCAGCGCAAATCAGCACAAAGGCGGCAAGGCCCAATGGCTTCTAGCATCGCGACATGGGTGATGAACAAGCAGTTGCGGCACGAGCGGTCGCAAACGGTCCGGGAGAGCCCGGCTGGTCGGTGAAGCGTTGGCCGGCGACCGTTGCGCTGCTGGCGTGCATTGCGCTCTACGTGATCTTGCCGGCAACCCTCGTTGTTGGTCCACGCTGGCTGGTGCCGGTCGTAGAAGCACTCCCCATTTTGTTCTTGACCTTTGGCCATCCCTATCGCCACCCTCAAGAACCAAGAGCAGTTCGGTGGATGACCCTCGCCACGATTGCCGTCATCAATGTCTTCAATCTGGCCTCGATCTTCACGCTGATTAATCGGATGCTCTCGGGCCATGTCACCAATGGTCGACAACTCATCTTGGCAGCGGTGGTGGTGTGGTTTACCAACTGTTTGGTGTTTGGCATGTGGTTCTGGGAGATCGACCGGGGTGGCCCGGCACTGCGACACACCTCCGATGAGCGTGAGATCGACTTCCTCTTCCCGCAAATGGAGAGCCCCGAGTTCGCACCACCGCAGTGGATCCCGAAATACTCCGACTACCTCTATCTGGCCTTCACCAATGCGACGGCATTTTCGCCAACTGATGCCATGCCGTTGACCTTTCGGGCCAAGGCGCTCATGGCCATTGAGTCGTTTGCTTCGCTTGCCACCATTGTGATTGTGACTGCTCGAGCAGTGAACATCCTGACGGCTTGAATGAGTCGGTCACCTCACTGTCAAAACTGCTACTTCAACTCAAAGGTGAGGTGGGCCGACAAGTCACCAACGAGATCTACGGTCACATGACGAGTGGCAAATCGCCAGGCACCTTCGTGGCGAAGAAAGGTGTCGTCGTAGCGACCAGCGATGATGGGCTGGAGGGCGAGCATTCCGGGAACGGCTTGGAAAACGGTGAAATACGACGAAGCTTTACCGTGGTCGCCGTCAACGGTGATGGCAGTATTCGTCGTGACGTGTTTGGTCTTTGGTGTGCCATCGTCGTAGCGTCGAGTGGTTGAGGCATAGAGCCCACTTAAGGCGCTTGCGCCCCGCCGAACACCATCACTTCCAGCAAAGGTGACGTCACAGTGACTGAGCAACTCGCCTACGCCATCAAAGTCGCCGAGGTCCATTCCTGCTGCGTAGGCGTAGATGCAGTTGGCAATCGCTTGTTCGTCAGACATGGCTTGACCCTAGGTCACTCGACGAGTCGGCTGAGGATCGTCGCCACTCGAGATGGCCGCTTCGTGAGGGCTTCACTTCGATCACCGACCTTTGCCGCCACGAGGCCGGCGTTGACGCCGAGCCAGCGAAGGGGCTCAGGTTCCCAGGTTGGACTCTCATGTCCAACGAACGGGAGCGAGGTCCGGTCGGTTGAGTGGCCGACGATGAGGTCAGCCAAGGTGCATCCTGCAAGATACGAGGTCGTTACGCCATCGCCGACGTAGCCACCAGCTGAGGCCATGCCGCGTTTTTGGTCAAAGCACACAGCAGTTGACCAGTCTCGAGCAACACCAAGCGGTCCGCCCCATGCGTGGGTGATCTCAGTGTCGTGAAGGCTTGGGAACAGGTCTCGCAGCGTCGTAGTGAGCGCTGCGGCAATACGTGGAGCGGTGTCATATGACGCTTTGATCGACGAACCAAAGTGATAGGGCGCCCCTCGACCACCAAAGGCCAAGCGACCATCTTTTGTCCGCTGGCCGTAGATAATGAGGTGGCGACCATCGGTGAAGGTAGGGCGCTTGGAAAGACCAATGCCTTCCCAGGTCGCTTCGTCAAGTGGAGCCGTCGCGATCATGAGGGAGTAGATGGGAAGCAGTGCTCGCTTGGTTGCTTCGAACTGCGAGGTCCAGGCTTCAGTTGCTCGCACCACCACCTCAGCGGTCACCGTGCCATGTGTGGTCACGACGGTTGGCTTCTCGGTACTCGTTCGTGGACGAAGTTCGCGAACCGGCGTGCTCTCAACGATGAGGCCACCTCGTGCTTCAACCGCTTTGCTGAGTCCATGGACGAGTTTGAGTGGGTGGACAGTGGCGCAGTGTGGGGTGAACGTTCCGCCGAGGACGCCGTCAGCATTGCAGTGCTGTTTGGCCTCGCGTGCACTCAGCATCTGCAGTGACTCGCCGTGTCCAAGGAGCGTGGTGAGATCTTCGACCTCTGCTCGTGCTCGATCGAGCTGAACCTGACTCCGAGCAAGCGTGATCGTGCCCGACTTCACCTGGTCGGCATCGATGGATTCTTCTCGGAGTGCGGCGAGGAGATCATCGACACTTTGTTGCATTGTTGACCGGAGCAAACGAGCAGCTTCGCTTCCGTGACGTTTTTCGATTACCTGGTCACTCGTGGCGAACATTGCTGATGCCCAACCACCATTTCGACCTGAGGCGCCGAATCCGCAGTGTTCAGCTTCAATGACCATCACTCGAAGTGAAGGGTTACGAACAAGAAGTTCCCGAGCGGTCCAAAGTCCAGTGAAACCGCCCCCAACAATGGCAACGTCGACGTCAGCGTCACCGGACAATGACGCACGCCGGGCAAGTGTTGGCGCCGTTGCACTCCACAAAGACAAAGCCGGCATCAGTGCTAGATGCGCTCGAGCGCTCCGTCGAGAACGTCTCTGATGATGGCGGTCATCTCGTCGAACTGCGCTTGGGTCGAAATGAGCGGTGGGGCAACCTGAATCACCGGGTCACCTCGGTCGTCTGAGCGACAGATCAGGCCGCGGTCAAAGAGTTCTGTTGACAGGTAGCCATCAATGAGTCGGTCACACTCTTCGGCGGTAAAGGTTTCTTTCGTCACCTTGTCTTTGACCATCTCAATGCCATAAAAGAATCCATCACCGCGAATGTCACCGACGATCGGGAGGTCACTGAGTGTTTCGAGGGTGGCTCGGAAGTTGCCTTCCTCACAGCGCACGTGCTCCAAAATGCCCTCGCGTTCAAAGGCTGCCAAGTTGGCGAGTGCTACCGCAGAGGACACAGGGTGGCCAGCAAAGGTGTAGCCGTGGGCGAAAATGTTGTCGTCACGCAGGAATGGCTCCATCAAGTGATCAGCAATGATCGAGGCACCAATTGGCGAATACGCAGAGGTCATCCCCTTGGCGCAGGAAATGATGTCAGGCTCAAAGCCATAACGCTCTGAAGCGAAGTAGTGACCCAAGCGACCAAACGCGCAAATGACCTCGTCGCACACCAGAAGCACGTTGTAGCGATCACAGATTTCTCGCACTCGCTTGGCGTAGCCAGGTGGCGGGGTGAAGCAGCCACCAGCATTTTGCACGGGCTCCAAGATGACGAGGGCCACGGTTTCTGGGCCTTCGGCCAAAATCGCTTCTTCAATCTGGTCAGCGGCCCAGCGTCCGAAGGCAACCGGGTCATCACCGTGGACTTCTGCTCGATAGAAGTTGGTGTTTGGAACTTTCACCGCTCCCGGGACGAGTGGTTCAAAGTGCTCTTTGTAGGGGTCGAGTTGGGTCATGGCCAACGCGCCCATGGCAGTTCCGTGGTAGGCGATTTCTCGACTGATGGCTTTGTACTTGCCGGGGTGGCCAGTCAAGCGAAAGTAGTTGCGAGCGAGTTTCCAGGCTGACTCGTTTGCTTCTGCACCACCGGTGGTGAAGAAGACCTTGTTGAGGTTGACTGGAGCCAGTGATGCTAATTTTTCCGCTAATTCAATCGCCGGCGGAGTGGCGGAGTTCCACACAGGGAAAAAGGCCAGTTCCGCTGCTTGTTTGGCTGCAGCTTCAGCTAAGTCGGTTCTTCCGTGGCCGAGCTGCACGGTGAACAGGCTCGAGATGCCATCTAAGTAACGCTTGCCGTCTGAGTCCCAGACGTAACAACCTTCGCCGCGCACCATGATTGGAGCTGGCTTTTCGTGATGGAACTTCCCCATATTTGCCATCGCCATCCAGAGGTGTGCGTTGGCACGCTTCTGCATCGAGGCGGTATCGCTTGGTTGAGTGGTCATACTCATCTCGTCCCCCAGGTGAACGTTTGTTTGGT
>CANGPX010000017.1 GCA_947456095.1 Acidimicrobiaceae bacterium | reverse complement strand
TTGCGCTTCCCAATGGGGGTGCGAACGGCTTCGACAATGACGGGATTGGACACGATTCCTCCAAGGTGGACGGCGAGCACGTCACGAGAACGTGTTCTCGTCGGCAGGCTAGCAGGACTGGCCGAGTACTCCCGGTGAGCGACTTTCTCTCGTCACACTCGCCTGCTTGACTTGTCAGGTGATTTGGACGCGGCGTTACTGCGCACCTCGATTGGTTCTTAGTGCGCTGAGCCTCGGTCTTTGCGGCGCGTTGATGCTCAGCCCAGCCCACGTGGCAACTGCAACACCGCAACCACTTCCACCAGCGACCTTTGCTTGGACTGCAACAGCACTTGGTCTGGTGACCTCAGACGCCGAGCATGCTGGAAAGATCTACATTGGCCGAGATGGTGGCTACTCCATTCGCCTCGATGCTCTTGGGTCACTATGGCTTTTTGGCGACACCCTTGTCCGAGGTCCAGCACCAGCGTCGAAGATTTTGTCCTTCAGCCCTGGAAGTAGTGCAGCAGTCGGTCCATCTGGTCTCAGTCAACTCGCCACGGGACTTCGTGAAGTTGTCCCAGACGTCGGAATCGCGCCAGCGCTCAATAAACCAGCTCGACAGGCATTCATTCCAAATCCGAAAGCGACGTATCTTCCCGGTGGCGCTGGCTCTTGCAGTCAAGGAGCTGGACGCTTTGGTGCGAGGTGGCCCACGGGGGCCGCACGTCTTGGGGCTTCACTCAACGTGCTCATCTCCTACGTCGATGTTTGCGTCATTGGTTCGTTGACCACCGTTGAAGGATTTGGGGTGGCCATCTGGTCAGCCAAAACCTTTCACTACGTCCTCCCACCAACTGATCTCATTGCCCCCTCCCCTTCCGGGAGAGCATTGGACCTTGGCAGCATTTGGACGTCACCAATAGTTGAGCCAGATGGCTCGATTGACTTCTTCTCGACGACGAGTGACCCAGCGCAACCAGGCACATCCATTGTTCGCAGCGCCCATGTGGCAAAAGACGCATCACTGACGAATCTTTCGAGCTACGTCGCTCGAACACTTCGTGGCCCCCTCAACGGTTCGTTTCCTGGTCGCCTCCTCCATTTCGCCGCCTATCCCGGGGCGAAGGCGGGGTCGGTTCTGTATCGAGCCATTGGTTCTCGCTTTGTCCTCGGGACGGCAACGGTTTCCTCCTCTTCGTCGCTGACGGGACCTTGGGTTGATAATGGAGCAGCACAACTTCCTGATTGCCCTCGGCCTAAGGGGAGTTTTTGCTGGTCACTCATTGGTCATCCCGAGATGAGTACCGCGAGTTCACTGGTCGTTTCGTATTACTCGCCTGGAACCGCTTCTGACTTCGGCCATATTCGTCTCCTCCGCCTGACGCCAACGCCACCAACGCCAGTCACTTCAACAACTTCAACAACTTCAACAACTCAGCCAGCTTCGACCACGACGACGACTCGGCCAGCTTCGACCACGACGACGACCCGACCTGCTTCGACCACGACGACGACCACGTCTCGGCCTCCTTTGACAACCACAACAACTCGGCCAGCTTCGACCACGACGACGACGCGGCGAGCCTGAAATGACTCCAAAAACCCAGTAATTGCAGGGTTCTCGCAGGACATGTCACACCCTTGCGGTATCTTGTAATTGTTGGTTGCATCTCGGAATCGAGATGAGTGCTTGAGTGCTCGCGCTACTGAAAAGCGGAGACTCTGACTCATCTCCGTCCTGAGGACAACTCGCATGATTCACCGTCGCTTTGCTTTCGAGCGTGGCGCGTTGAGTACCGGCCGCAGCAACCCCGCATGAGCGGGGCATCGGCCTCTTGGAAGGAGCAACACCTTGTCCATCACCGACCCAACACCGACCCCAAACCTCCACATCACCTTCTTGCTTGATCGATCAGGATCAATGGAGTCCATTGCCTCTGACGTCATTGGTGGCTTCAACCGCTTCTTGACTGACCAACAGCGCGATGGAAACGATGCCGCAATGACGCTGGTGCAATTCGACAGCCAAGACGACCACGAAGTGCTCACTGACGGCATTGCCCTCAGTGCAGTCAACCCACTGAATGGGACAACGTTCCAGCCACGTGGGTCCACGCCGTTGTTTGACGCCATTGGAAAGGTCTTGGATCGTGCCACGAGACGCGTCGATGCTCGAGCAGCGGTAAATCTTCCCGTTGAAGAACAGCTTGTTGTTCTTTTCACTGATGGTGAGGAAAACATGAGCCGCACCTTCACGGCAACAGCCATCAAGGCGCTCATCAAGGCAAAAGAAGACTTGGGCTGGAGTTTCATGTTTCTCGGGGCTAACCAAGATGCATTTGCTTCAGGTGAGCGCCTTGGCGTGGCTCCAGGCAATATCTCGAACTTCATGGCTGACGACATTGGCAGCGAGCGGGCCTTTGCTGACTTGTCCGATGCGGTGAAGTCCAAGCGCTCCAACATGCGCAACCGCGTCGCCTACTCCAAAGCAGAACTGTTCACCGAACGCTCTGCCGAAGAGGACTTCCAGCGTCGCAGCGAGTAATCGCTTCATCAACCAGTTTGGTCACTCACCACCCTCAGCCCATTCGGGGCGGGGGTGGTGTGCGATCTACCATGGGCGAGATCTTGTGAGGAGAAACCATGGAACCGCTGCTGTTCACTGAAGGCTTTGCCCCGTTTGGACCGCTTGAGACCTGGTACCGAATCACCGGAGATCTCGAAAGCGCCATTCCCCCGCTCGTCGTTGTCCACGGCGGCCCAGGGATGAGCCATGACTACCTGCTCTGCCTGGCCGAACTCGGCCGATCTGGTCGGCCGATCATTCACTACGACCAGGTCGGCGGAGGCCGCTCCACCCATGCCCCAGGCAAAGATCCAGCATTTTGGACGCCGAAACTCTTCGTCGATGAACTCGACAATTTGCTCTACTTCTTAGGAGTAGCCGACGAGTTCGACCTCTTGGGGCAATCGTGGGGCGGGATGTTGGCAGCTGAATATGCCGTGACGAAGCCTCGAGGACTGCGCCGACTGATCATCTCGAATTCACCCGCGTCGATGCCACTGTGGATTGAAGCCGCCGCGCAACTGCGGAGCGAATTGCCAGCCGACGTTCGAGCAACGCTGCAGGTCCACGAAGCAGATGGGACAACTGATCACCCCAACTACGTAGCCGCCACACAAGAGTTCTATGACCGTCATCTCTGCCGAGTCATTCCAAATCCACCAGAGTTGATCGCCACCACCGAGCACATGTTGGCCGATCCCACGGTCTACTTCACGATGAATGGGCCAAATGAGTTCCACTGCATTGGCACGCTGAAAGAGTGGTCCATTATCGATCGGCTCAACCAGATTGAAGTCCCGACTCTCGTGCTTTCTGGCGCGTTTGACGAAGCCACACCAAGTTGTGTTGCACCGTTTGCGGAGGAAATTCCCGGAGCACAGTGGATGGTGTTTGAAGGCTCGAGCCATACGCCCTTTTTGGAAGAGCCAGAGGCGTACTTGGCTGCGGTTGAGGAATTCTTGCAGGACTGAACAAATTCGACGTAACGACAAAGTATCTGTCACAGTGAGAAGTGCCTAGAGGGGGAAACATGCAGGACTATCCAGTCAAAGTCGGTTCGATGCTGTTCACAATGGTCGACCCAAATGTCGGCTCCGAAGTTGCCTACAACAATTGGTATGAGCGGGACCACTTCTACGGCGGCTGCATGGTTGGGCCGTGGATCTTGGCTGGAAGCCGCTGGGTTGCTCCGAGGTCACTCAAGAACCTGCGCTTCCCCGCCATTTCGCCGTTCGCTGAACCAGTTGATGCGGGAAGTTACGTGGCGATCTACTTCGTCCACGCTGGACACGTCAAAGACCACTTTGACTGGGCTGGCAAGCAAGTGGTCGAGCTCTACAAAGACGGCCGTGGTTTCCAAGAGCGCAGCCATGCACACACCTGCCTGTATGACTTCGCCGACGCGGTCTATGCCGAAGGCGAAACGGTTTCCATTGAACTCGCTCTTGATCACCGCTTTAAGGGCCTCGTGACGGTCGTGACCGAGCCAACTGGCGACACGACTGATGACGAACACTTGGCTGCAGTCCAAGGCACCTTGGCAGGCACCTTGTTTGAAGACCATGCAGTCCGCATTGTCTCGTCATGGCGACTCCGTGGTGCTGGCGTCCAAGGTGAAGGTGCCCCGATGAAACTCGGTACCGATGGCGGAAGCCAACGTCGACTCGTCAACCTCATCTTCGTTGATGGCGTTGAAGGATCAACTTGGGAAACCGTCACCCGAGGTGCTGCTGCACTCGAGGCTGCTGGCAAGGCAAACGTGACGTTTGCTTCGCCATGGTTTCCCACCAATATTGGAACAAACGACTACACCGACCAGCTCTGGTAGGAGCCGGTGCAGAAGCACTTGGCTTGACCTTTGAAGTGCGGGAGATTGAGAACCTCAAAGGTCGCGACGAAATCGACCTGGAGTATGTCCTTCATGGGTTGTTGAGCCACGGCGGTTTGCATCACGAGGACAACGCCTGAGCGTCGAGAAACACTTGAGTTCAAACAGCTCTGATGAGTAATGCTCGACCCGTGAAATTCAACCTCGTGCACGAGTCCCGTGAGCGAAATAGAGTTCGAAGAAACGACCTTAGGAGCTGCCATGTCGAACTTCTCACTCACGATTGATGGAACTCAAGTTGCCGCAGCGAAAACTTTCGGTGTGATTAACCCCGCAACGGGTGCAGTGTTTGAACACGCTCCAGAGTGCAGTGCCGACCAACTTGACCTCGCCTTTGCTGCCGCTCAGCGAGCATTCACGAGTTGGCGAAAAGATGAAGCGCAGCGACGGGCTTGCATGGTTGACGCCGCCAATCTCCTCATGGCGAGTGTGAACGACATTGCTCCAGTGTTGACGACCGAACAGGGAAAACCACTCGTCAATGCCCAAATTGAGGTCTATGCCTCGGCCATGTGGCTTCAGCACTACGCGGCAATGCCAATCCCCCACGACCTGCTCCAAGATGACGAGTTGGCTCGAGTTGAAGTTGTCCGCCGCCCCCTTGGTGTGGTGGCCGGCATCACGCCATGGAACTTTCCTCTCGTCTTAGCCTTCTGGAAAATCGCTCCCGCCCTGCTAGCTGGCAACACCATGGTGCTCAAACCTTCCCCATTCACGCCACTTGCCACCTTGAAGACAGTCGAAATCCTGCAAAGTGTGCTTCCGCCAGGGGTGCTCAATGCCGTGAGCGGTGGCGACGGTCTCGGAGCGCTCATGACGAGCCACCCCGTGCCCAGAAAGATCAGCTTCACCGGCTCTACGGCAACGGGAAAACTCGTGGCCGCCTCGGCTGCACCTGACTTAAAGCGCATCACCTTGGAACTTGGCGGAAACGACCCGGCAATCGTGTTGGACGACGCCAACCCCCAAGTGGTTGCCAACGCCATCTTTGAGCATGCCTTCGACAACAACGGGCAAGTCTGCTCAGCAATCAAGCGTGTCTACGTCCCTGAAGCGCTCTACGACGACGTGGTCGATGCGCTGGCCGAGAAGGCCAACGCTGTCGTCGTTGGCGACGGGAGTGATCCAGCGAGCCAACTCGGGCCAATCAACAACGCTCCACAGTTCGAGCGGGTGAAGATGCTCGTTGCGGACGCCTTGTCGAGTGGGGCGTCAGCCGTCACTGGCGGCCATGCACTTGATGGTCCAGGGTATTTCTTCGCACCAACGATCTTGGCCAACATCAACGAAGGCACCCGGATTGTTGATGAAGAGCAGTTCGGTCCAGCCCTCCCAGTTCTTTCCTACCAAAGCATTGATGAAGCCATTGAGCGCGCGAATGCCACCAACTTCGGACTGTCAGGTTCGGTCTGGGGAACTGACTCAGACCGCGCCGCTGAGGTTGCCAATCAACTCGACTGTGGGACAACCTGGGTCAACACGCATCTCCAACTCGGACCATCACAACCCTTTGGTGGCCACAAATGGAGTGGTATTGGTATCGAAAATGGCACCTGGGGCCTTGATGCCTTCACCGAGGTGCAGGCCATTCACCGCTCGAAAGTGCCACTCGCGTAAACCGCCAAGTTTCAGTTGGAAGCTGCGTTGGGGACTGGATTTCCTCGTCGCGTTTCCCTGCGCGATTCGCTCACCATCCTCGCCGCTTGAGACCATGCGCGCGAAGCGCTCTCCTCAACCCGGTTGCAACCTCTACCCCTTTTGGATCCACGGTTTGCCTTGACCAACAACTCGGTGACGGTCATCTCGGTGACGCGCACCAGTTTGGTCGAGGCTTGAATGAACCAAGCGTTCACGATGCTTCGTTCGATACCGCAGGACTGATGCTCGGAGCCGGCCTAGACCAGTTGTCGCTCGGCAAGATCCCGGAATGGCCCAGCGGTGGCCATGAGCTCTTTGAACGTACCTTCTTGGGCCACGCGACCTCCCTCGAGAACAATGATCCGATCGGCCCGCTGAATCGTCGACAGCCGGTGGGCTACCACGATTCGAGTGACGCGGAGTCGCTCAATTGATCCCACGATCTCTTCTTGCGTGGCATTGTCAAGAGCACTCGTCGACTCATCGAGAATCAGCATCCTCGGTCGACCAGCCAGCGCTCGAGCAATCAACACCCGCTGACGTTCGCCGCCCGAGAGCGAGGTCCCGCCCTCGACCACCGGGGTGCTTAGCCCACGGGCCATGCCCCGGATCAGGTCTCCAATCGCCGCAGCATCGAGAGCCTCCCAGATCTGGTCATTTGAGAGGTGCCGACCCATGTCGACGTTCTCTCGGATTGTTCCCGGGAGCAGTGCACTTGATTGAAGAACACAGCCAATCTGGCGTCTCACGAGCGGACGGTTGAGAGACGAGAGGTCCTTGCCGTCGATTTCTACTACCCCTGAATCCACATCTTCGAGACCCAGCAGGACCCTGAGTAGGGTTGATTTCCCGCTCCCAGAACCGCCAACGATGGCCACATGTTCACCCGGACTCACCCCGAAGGTGACCCCTGAAAGTACCAACGGTCCGTCCGAGGCGTAGCGGAACATAATCTTGCGAAACGCTAATTCGCCGAACAGGCGCCCGGGATTCTCGCCCTCTCCGAAGCCCTCGGGGGTTTCCTCGAGAATCGGCTCGATCCGCTTGATGACCTCATGGGATGCCAACGTGGAGCTGGCCGCCATTGTGGCAGCGGCAATGGTGACTGACATCACCACGGCGGCTGTCTGGGCCGTCACAAAGTTTGCAAAGGTAGCGTTCGACGTTTGCGCGACGATGACCACAAGCATCAGTCCAATGAGCGGCCACGCCGCAATCAAGACGCTCTGGGTGGTCATGATGAAACGCAACTTGAGGTCAGCCCTCGTGAGTTCGGCGTGGACCATTGCCCAACGGTGAAAGGCGCGTGCTTCTGCACCAGACGACTTCAGCCGGTTCGCCGATCGAATCGTCTCGATGAGCAGGCCAGACACCTGAGCGTTCGCCTCCACCCGGTCTGCCGCCCGCTTCGCGCTGGCTCGAACAAACAGAGCATTCACGGTGAGTTGGACAACCGTCAGCGCAGTGACTGAGGCCAGCAGTGACATATTCGTCGTCGCAATGGCGGCAAGGCTGCCAAGGACCACGACGGTGTCGAGCAGTTGTGCGACCATCAGGTCGGACACGCCCGATGACGCCACATTGACCGCCGTCGCCTGAGTCAGCCGATCTCCAAGACTCTTGCCTTGATGCCAGGTGGCAGGAAGTCGCATCATGCGATCCCACATCGCCCCCATGGCAATGGCACCACCGCGAGCCCGAGCCCTGATCACCGCCCGTCCTCGAACAAGCTGCCAACCAACCGAGGCGGCAAGGATCAGCCCAAGGGCAAGGAGCGACTGGAGCAAGTTGCGCACAGAGATTGAATCGAAAGATTCGGCGATTCGACCGAAGACATAGGGGATGACAAAGGCGGCAGCGGCGATCAGGCTTGTGGTGACCCCGATCACGATGAGCTCAGAGCGCGAACCCTCAAGGGTGAGTCGACTGAGGGCTCGAAGTGAACTCGGCGTCGCTGGGAGCACGGGGACGAACTCTGTCGCTCGTGGAGCGAAGGACCCAGCCGTTGATGCGTCGACGGCGAAGGGTTCGTCAAGACCTCGTGGGTCGGTGGCGATCCATCGGCGCCCTTTCCAGTGCAACGCAACCGTATTGCCGGAGTCCAAGGTTCCAACGAGCGGTGGGCCTTCAAGTTTCCACCATCCCGAGGCAAGATCGACGATTCGCGCTCGGGCCTGACAGGCTTCGGCAGTAGCCGTCAACGGGTCACGACCGAGTGCTACTTCCGCGACGACTTGGGCACGGGACTCTGCGGTGACATGGAGTCCAGATGCCGCTGCCACTTCGAATGCTGCCTTCAGGATTGAGCTGAGGTTTTCCCCTGGCCCCTTCGCCGTGGCGACATTTCGGCGGAGTGCTCCAACAAGTCGGGCAACGCCTGCCTGAGTCTGCTGCAGCGCACGGTCTTCGGCACCCTCGAGGCGCATGACCCGGATCTCAGAGCGAGCCTTCTCGGCCGCTGACACCGCTTGAAGCGCGAGGGCCCCAACTGCACCAAGTGCGTGGATCCATTCCTCATCAGTCTCGGGGCCCGATGCTGGTCCAATCTGGCAGCGCAGACCGCTGGTCAGCCACGTACCCCTTGTCATGGGCACCGCCGAGTCGAGGACGCCGACATCAACATCTTCCCAACCGCAGTAGCGAGCCGAACCCGACGCCACGCGAAGCCAACCTTGAATTGAATGATCAGAAAGCGCAATGGCACGTGCATGCGTTGACACGCTCTCCCCCGGGGCCAGTCTGATTGGCGACCCCTCCGGAGCAACGATCTTTTCGGCCCATCGCCCCGCTCGAGCAGCATCTCCAAGGAAATAGACCCACTCCTCGAGCAATCCTGATCGACCTTGCGCCCTGAGGCTGCCAACCGTCGTGGTGAGGACGTTCGCCCCCGGCAAACCAACAATCAACAACGTGGAGCCATTCGAGGTTCCAGCACAGCCCACAGCAACCTGTCCTGAGGACAATTTCATCAACTCAATTCGGCGTCCATCTTGGCGCTGCGCAAACAGCAGCACCTCTCCGGAGATCACCTCGAGTACCTCTCCTTCTTCGAGGGCGAGACGATCGGCGGGGTTCAGTTCTCGAACTTGGCTCGAATCCATTGTCATCCCGACTCCACCACTCGGAGGTAGAGCGAACCTTCAATGGCCAGATCAGCGTGAGTCCCTGACTCGACCACCCTGCCATCTTCGAGGACCAAGATCTGATCGCTGTCTCGGATTGTTGAGAGTCGATGTGCGACTACGAGACAGGCAATACCTCGGCGGCGAATGGCTTCGTCAACGAGACGTTCTGTTTGAGGATCGAGTGCGTTCGTGGCCTCATCCATCACGAGGAGTGCTGGGCGTCGCACCAGTGCTCTGGCGATTTCGAGTCGTTGCTGCTGGCCTCCCGAGAGGTCTGAGCCTCCTTCGCTCAGCATGCCGTCAAGGCCACCAGGCCGAGCGGCTACATCCTCTGCCAGTTGAGCATCAGCCAGTGCGGCGAGGACATCAACATCAGGGATCGTGTCATCCCACAGCGTGACGTTCTCCCGAATGGTTCCAGCGAAGATCGCCACGTCTTGATCCACAAGGGCCATTGCGTCAGTGAGCACGTGCGGAGCGTGCTGAGAACGCGTCAGTCCGTCGATCAGAATGTTGCCAGACCAAGGTCGATACAGGCCCGCCACCAGCCGGGCAATGGTTGACTTCCCGCACCCTGATTTCCCCACGAGCGCAACCCGACCACCTGGCTCGAGATGCAGCATCAGGTTTTTGATGACTGGTGTGGCGAGTTCGTTGTACCCAAAAGTCACATCATCAAGGCGGAGATCACCACGCAGCGATGCTGGTGCTGTTGGAGCGTCGTTGCCGGCATAGTCGTCTTCGAGATCGGCTTCCATAATCTCGCCAATCTGGTCCAACGAGGCCTCAAGGAGATGAAACTGGTCAAGGGCATCGACTACCTGGCCAACCGGTGCGATCAGGATTGCGGTGAGGGCAATGACGGCCAGAACCGACCCGGGCGGGAGTTGACCCAAGACGACCTGGAACATCGTGACGCCAGTAATCCCGATCATGCCAATTCCGGTGAGCGCCGGTGGGAGGAGACCGAGGCGAAGACGCAGGACACCGAAATCCTGATCAGCCTCAAGCAACTGATTATGGGTGGCCACCACTCGAGCGATCATCCCGTCTTCTAAGCCAGAAGCCTTGATCGAGTCGAACTGAGCAAGCACTGCAGCCGTTGCAGCACCAACTGCCACTTTTTCGGTGATGGTCCGCGCTGCGTCATGTCGTGCTCGCAGCGCCGTTCGCTGCACGATCACGCCTGTTCCAATTGCCACCCCAATGGCCACGACGCCAGTAACGGGTTCAACAATGAGCAAGATGACCGTTGCAATCAAACTGGTGAGTATTCCCGACGTCATGGTTAAGGCCAGTGCCGAGACGCCACTTGATGTTGAGTCAATCAGCGAGGCCCTCTGGGCCACTGAAGACGCTCCACGCTGGAGATGGAAGCTGGAGGGAAGTCGGAGCAACTGATGAACAATCGACGCACCGAGGCGGACGGAAACTTTGGTGGCGATCCGCATGGACAATGTTCCTTGGAGCGCCAAGAGACCCGTTTGGACGAGCATGGCCATCAAGAGTCCAAACACTGCGGCGACCGAGGTAACGCCAATGACCCCCGAGAGATGCTCTCCGTAGCGGCTCATGATTTGCGGCACCAAAATCGTCGGAACGATCATCAACAACGTGGTGAGGACCACGACAACCAGAGCAGGGCCGACCCTGCCGCTGATGATCGCTAAGCGGCGAAGAGCCTTCTCTGTCTCTCCCCCTGGGGTGAATTGAGGGCCAGGGGTGGCTTGGATAACCAGTCCTGTAAAGGCCTGATCAAATTCTGCGTCATCGCAGTGGCGTGGGCCGCGGGCGGGATCGATTAAATACCAGCCACCTGGGTACCAGCCTTCCACCACCACGTTGTGATGAAACCGCCAGTTGGCAATGAGGGGGAACGTCAGCGCCTTGAGTTCTTCTGGCTCAAAGGTCCCAATCGAGGCTTCAAGTCCAAAATGTTCAGCCGCAGTGACGACGTTCGCTGGCGTGGCGCCCTCCCGGCTTGCCACACCACAAGTGACCCTCAACTCATCGAGTGTCACGTGGCGCTGATGGGCACCTAAAACCATCCCAAGGCAAGCAGCGCCGCTCTCATTGCTGTCCATCTGGAGCATTCGGGTGGCTTTGACCCGCTTGCGCCGTGGCAACTTGGGGCTCTCGACAACAGCACCGGACTGCTCGGGAGCCTCGGTGGACGTGGTCGTCACCTGAGTTCCAAGAACTGCTCGAGCAGGCTCTTTTTCGACACAACAATCCGGGCAGAAAACAACGTGCCAGGCTCGACAGGCTTCTCAGTGCGAATCGACACCATCACCGAAAGCTCAGTGCCGTGTTGTGGCACGCCAACGAGTTGTGCAGCATTGACCGCTGGCAGCGGGACATCGTCCACGTGGGTGACGATTCCTGACATGGTGAGGTCACCGCTCTCAGTCAAAATGACTTCTTGGCCGAATCTCACCTCGGTGGCTTCTGCTTCAGGCAGTGCAACGAGCACATGCGATGCACTCCCCGGCGGGAGGATCGTAACTACGGCTTGACCCGCTTTCACGGGTCCACCGTCGGGAGTCAACACCTGCCAAACCACGCCGTTGATTGGCGAGAGGATCTCAATTGGTGATCCTGATGCGCTAGTTCCACGAGCCACGATCTGCGTCGACGAAACCCGACTTCCGTCATGAACCTCACTTGGAGTGAGCGTTCCCGCCTCTGGTGCTGTCGCAACGGCCAGTCCTGACGGAGCGAGGGCGCGACCATCCGCGGTCACCTCCGAGATTGACTCAGTCGATGCGGCAAAAATCATTCCAGCCACAATCACCAACGCGGCACTTGCCACTCCAACCCACGTACGCCTCGAGGTCAGAGGGAGGAGGTGGTCAACCTGAGCTGGGACGTCAATCTGCTCGAGCGCTTTGGCCCGGAACATCGATTCCGCCTCGTCGTGGACTTTGGTGGCGTCGCTCTCGACAACATCGAAGATCGCATCGAGGAGGCCGGACTGGCGTTTTCTGTTGTCATCGTTAGACAGGCGATCAGCCATCAGAGTCGCATATTCCTTCGCCGGAGTTGAGCACCCAAAGTGTACCCAACTCCTTGTTCATCTCTGCCGCCGACGTCGAGCAGAAATCTCGCCACCTTGAGTGCGCTCATCGCCCCTGATTGCCTTGCAAATGATCAGCGACTCAATCACTGCCCGCCTTGTTGAAGACACGATTCATGCCGGTCCAACCTTGAGGCGCATCTGTTTTCTTTCCGTCAACTGTGAGAGATCTCTTCCGGAGATTTTTCCTGAAAACCCCCAAGAAAGCGGTGCCGTAGTATCTGGGTGAAACCGACGCTTCAAGTGTCAGCGGTAGGCCATCACCCAAAAAGCGTCATCGATTCATCGGTGACCAACGACTGAGGAGCGCCGTTCACGATGCGAACTGCCGACAACGGATCAGACGACGACGATCCATGGGGCTTTGCCGCTGCTCGACCGCCCAAGGCGCCAGGGGCAATCACAAATGAAGCGACGGAGGGAACAAGTCGCCTCGATTCATCTCCGTATCACCAGGCAACTCCAGCCGGATCACGTCTCGCAGCCGAGACAGGTGACTCCGTCAAAATCCTGCGGTCCCGGGCTCGATCGTTGGCGCTCGCTTTGGCCTTGGTCTTCGCCCTTGGCTTCATCACCGAAGTCATCGCTGCTTCTCGCTTTGTCCACCTCCTTGGTCCTCGAGGGCTCGCGGTCATCTATCCCCTTGGGGGAATTGGTCTGGTAGCCGCGGCCATTGTTCAGATCACGTGGATTGATCACATCCGCCGGGATCTGGCCTTTATCAGGGTCACTCTTTCCTACGCAGCAGCATTCACCGTGGCGCTCATTCTGGTAGCCATTCACAGCACCACCATTGTCGGAACGGGCCTCATCTGGCTCCTTGCTGATCAGTTGAACTTCCTCTTGCCGCTGATTGTGTGGGCCATCATTGGCGACCTGTTCAACGCCGGAGAAGGGCGAATCATTTACCCTTGGATCACCTCTTGGCGCTACGGCGGCCAACTTGTGGGAATTGCTATCCCGGCCCTCGCTCCATTTGTTCTCGTTCCCCTGGGCATCCCACTCCCGACGCTCCTCATTGTCTGCCCAATTGGTCTGGTTCTGCTTGCCGTACTCCTCCCTAGAGCACTGAAGGGCAGAGCGATTGGCCAGGGAACCGCTGAAGCCGAATCGCATCGCGAGGCCATCGCCAGCGCATGGAAGTTTGTGACCGGTGTCAAGGCGTTCAAAGCAATGTTCGTCACCTCATTGATGGCATTCATCGCTGGGTTGTCGATTGAAGGGTCATTCCTCACCGCTGCCGATGAGCATCAGGGATCCGAGGCAAAGCTCCAGATCCTCTACGGACTGACGCTGTTAACCGTGTTCATCATCTGCTGGCTCCTCCAGCGTTTCGTTGTCACCAATTTGATGGAGCGTTTTGATATCCCTGGTTCACTGGCAATTTTGCCGATTGCTGTGGTCGTCGGCGGAGTGATCCTCATCGTCGGAGTCTCGACCAGCGTGTTGCCCATGGTGATTGTCGGGGTCGTTGCCTGGAGAGTTCCATGGTGGAGTATTGATGACGTGGCTCGTCGAGCGGCACTCTCCCTCGTCCCTGACGAACGCCGAACTCGCGTCTCATTTCTCATCGACCTCGTCCCCTTTGCCTCTGGACTCATCATCGCAGGAGGCGTGATGGCGCTCACCAGTTGGTTAGGCCTGCCGGTCCTCGCCCCAATTTTGGCTGTCGTCTTTGGAACGATGGCGATTCCTGCGTCGCGTCTGATGATTCGCAGTTGGCAAGATGCCCTACTCAACCCCCAGTTACGTCGACGAAAGCGTCTCTCAGACTGAGTGTGGTGTGAGCGTCAACTTCAACAACACCTTCTATGTTTGCCTAGCCAATATGGGCGGCGTCTTGAGCGAAGTGTTCAATCCCACGAAGGCCGCTCAAAAAGCTGGCCATGATCAGAACCAAGACGCCTCGGCTGACGGAGAGGGAACCTCAGAGGGTCTTGCTGCGCAAGACGTTTAGCTGACAGCAGGCTCATCAGAGCTGTCGATGCCATCCCTCTCGTCGTGACCCTTGACCTGCTGGCGTAGCACCTTGCCCTTTGCCACAATCTCGCTGAAGAAGTCAGAGTCGGTGAGTGCGCTCACTGACTGTTCACGCTTCTTCGCATCAATCTCGACCGTCAGGCGCCTTACCTGTTGGGTCAGCTTCTGTTCACGGATCCGAACCTTGTTCACCATGCTCACAAATGAATACGACAGCACTGCCATCTCATCTGGGATCTTGGAGTCGACAATTGACTCAAGATCAATGTCGTAGTCACCCTCTGCGACCTTGGAAGTCGCTGCAGTGAGTCTCTTCAGCGGACGAGTGAGGAATGTGGCGACCAGCAAGACCATCCCAATGAGGAAGAGGTAGCTGCCAATCAGCCAAGGAAACACGCTTCGTATTGCATTGGATCGTGCGGTGTTGACGTATTTTGTGTCGATGTCAACACCAAGGGCTGCAACCACGTTGCCGTTGGCGTCTTTGATGGGCGTGTAGGTCGAAATCCAGTTGAACGTGCCGCCGTGGTCAGGATACGGAGCCTGATCAATGGTGCGGCTGAGTCCATTGGCCATCAATCGATACGAACTTGTTGGCCCAGTATCTTCCCCACTAATGATTGATACCGGTTGGCCATAGACCGCCGCCCAGTCAAGGGGTGGGGAAGCCCATGCCGTGGTCTCCCATTTCAGTTCCCCAGTAGTTGGGTCCTTGAAGTACGTATAAGGCGAAGCATTGGGAACGATCTTGGTGATATTCAAAAGCTCTTGACAGAGCTTGACGTAGAGGTCGTTTTTCTTCCCTGCCGGGACCATCTGACCATCCGCATTCTTCGCGGTGCCGCCAACGGGGAAATTCGCAGGAAAGGTGGCCTTGATTTCCCCTGGAATCTGTTTGCGGAGATCCACCATTGCTTGGGCATCAATGGTGCTGGCCGAACTCACCGTGATGTTGTGGAGCTCATCGACGAGTTGGGCTTGAGCAATCCCGGCAACTTTGTTCACCACCACAACTCCAATCATGACGAAGATCACGGTGAACACCAGGGTGAAGGCGACCAGCATCTTGGCCCGCATCCCGAATCGAACCTTGGGGATCGCGTGCTGGTGATCGGCGAGTTGGTCGCCGCTCGGCAGTGGAGTCGCATTGCTCGCGCTGTCGAGTTTCGTCGCAGTCAGGACATCGGCCATGGTGTTCGCTCCATTAACTGGTGGGCTCATAAGTATGAGGTATTTCTCGAACGCATGTAAGGTACGCCCATCGGTCACAAAACCGTATGTAGTGCAGTCCCGGTTGCCGACAGCCTCACGCAAGTGACGCTGGGCTGTGCAATCGAGTCAGAAAATCCGACAACCGAACCCAGAGGCTACGTCATGACCACGGTCGTTTCCGTCCATTCCTTCCGCGGAGGAACCGGCAAGAGCAATACGACGGCCAACGTGGCCGCTCGCCTCGCCGCCTCCGGCGCACGAGTCGCCGTCATTGACACCGACATCCAAAGTCCAGGGGTCCACGTCCTGTTTGGTTTCGAGGACACCCCTGAGCCCACCTTGAACGACTATCTGTGGGGAAAGTGCGCCATCACCGAGGCGGCGCACGAGATCACCGCCACGGTCTCTCAAGACATGGCAGTAAGCGACGGGGGCAAGCTCTGGCTCGTCCCGTCAAGCATCAAGCCCAGTGACATTGCTCGAGTGCTGCGAGAAGGTTACGACGTGGGGGCGCTCAACGACGGTTTCCGCAACCTCGCCAAGGATCTCAATCTCGACTATCTCATGATCGACACTCACCCGGGCCTCAACGAAGAAACCCTGCTGTCGTTCACGATCAGTGACGTCCTTCTGCTTTTGTTGCGGCCAGACCGCCAAGACTTCCAGGGCACGGCTGTGACCGTCGATGTTGCTCGTCGTCTCGATGTTCCGAACTTGTTCCTTGTGCTCAACAAGGTTCCCCAGGGAATTGACCTCGACGACCTCCGTCAACAAATGACGAACTCATACGCCTCGGAGACCATTGCCATGCTCCCGCTTTCTGAAGAGGTTGTCCTCAACGCCTCAGGTGGCCTGTTCTCACTCACGTCGCCTGAGCACGCGTGGTCGCAACAGATCGCCGGCATTGTTGAGCGAGTCAAGGCCTAGGCAAAAGAGCCGGGAACGGAGGCCTTTGATGGTGCCACTACCTGACAACGATCCGGAAATGATGCTTGGCGTCGCCGATTGGACCGAACTGCCAACCGATGAGCGTCGATGTCTGCGGTGGATGCTGCGAACTGGTGAAGTTTCGACAGAACAGACTTCTGAGGCACTTGAGTGTGATCTGGTTCGAGCCGAGGAAGTCCTTGAGTCGCTCGTGACTCGCCAACTGGCAATCCGTATCGAAGAGCGAGTTGTTTACGTCGGCAAGGTGGGCCGCAAGACTGCCAGATTCAAGCCTGGTGGCATCTGGGACTCACTGGCCGACAAGCTCATTGATGACTGACCAGTCGCCGAGACGGCTGGCTCTGTCTGCTCATCGCGAACGTCCCAACAGCACAGCCAGCCCGCAGTATTTCTCGGCGCACCACTCGAAAACCATGGAAGTGGGGAACCCATGTCCAAGGATCTGATCGATACCAATGACCTTTCCCGGGACGAACTGCTCAACCTGATCGATCTCATTGCAGCACTCAAGGCAGCTGACCGCGATGGCTGCGTCCCGCCGCTCCTTGCTGGCCGATCACTGGCAATGGTGTTCGAACAGGCATCGACGAGAACCAGAGTCTCCTTCGAGGTCGCCATGACCAAGCTCGGCGGCCATGCCCTGTTTCTCAGGCCGGGTGAGATCCACCTCGGCGAACGAGAGACGCTTGGCGATACTGCCGAGGTCCTTTCTCGAATGTGTGACGGCATCATGGCTCGAGTAGCGCTTCACCAGACCATCGTGGATCTCGCCGCCACCTCCACGGTGCCGGTGATCAATGGCTCATCAGATTTTGTCCATCCGACTCAGGCGATCTGCGATGTGTTCACCATGAGTGAGCATCGCCCCGCCGGCAAGAAACTCGAGGACTGCACAATTGTCTTTGTTGGCGACCGGACGCAGGTCTGTTCATCGCTGTTGTTCACAGCGTCAACCCTCGGGATGCACTTCATCCATGCCGGGCCATCTCGCTATCGCTCCCCCGACGAGTGGGTCGCCCTCGGTGAGGAGAATCTGGCCATTGCTGGCTGCGGCTCGATTTCGGTGACCGACGATGTTGAAAGCGCAGTGGCACACGCTGACTTCGTCTACACCGACTGCTGGTGGTGGGAGGGGCAAGACGACGAGATCCCGGCACGTCGAGCAGCATTCATGCCCAGGTATCAAGTGAATGCAACTCTCATGGCACACGCTTCAGCCGAGGCGAAGTTCATGCACTGCCTGCCAGCGTCTCGTGGCGTCGAAGTCACTGACGAGATCATTGACTCTCATCGCTCCATTGTCTTTGATCAGGCAGAAAACCGACTCCACACCCAAATGGCACTCTTGGCATGGTTCATTGCGCCGACGCTCAAGCCCACTGGCACGCCCTCCGTGCGAGATGGCCACACGTCAAGGGTTACTCAACTTCTGAAAGCGCGCGGTCTGGGTTAAAACGTTCGTCCCGACACCTCCGCCCATCCACATTGGGATCGCACTGGCGGAAGCTGAGCTCAAGACTTGGCAGTCAGCTCCGCCATCCCAACGCCATACTCTTCGCTCGCTCCAGCCGATCCGGTCACCTTGTAGTGAGAATGCCCCGTCATCGTATTGCCATCAATGTGGTAGGTGACATGACCCAATGGACCAGTCACCTCAAGTCTCCCGCCATCAGCAGAAAGCAGGCCAACTGCTTGGAAAACTCCGGAATGCGTCTCAAATTCGATTTCAACGGCGCGTCCAACTTGAGAAATGATCTTCAAGGTGATTTCTTCCGTCTGGAGATGTTCCTGCATGTTTGGCAGCCAACGCATCTTCAATCTCAAGGTGCGGTGTGACGACCAAGAGCTACAAAGCCACACTCTCGTCGCTTGAAGCGGTGTCGGCCACCCGTGCTGGGGCAAAGTTTGTCTGCCCTCTTCCATGGCTCTGCACCACCACCTTGTGTCCAGCGGTCATTGGTGGAGCGGTGGTGTACTCCGATAATGGCCACGTCGCTCGGAGCCATGCCGCAAAGATCGCTGCCGTCATTGGGATTGATCTTCACGCCGCAGGGCTGTAACCCTCGCTACAACTCTTGAGCACGTCTAGCGTCGCCAATTGCGACGAGAGAAGTTGCATCCTCAGATGAACTTCAGTGCGCAGCCGCGCGTCGATCTGCAGGATCGCTAAGTTTTCTTTGTGGCTAGTGAACTGCTCAAAGGCACCAAAGCCAGGGCCTTTCACGTTGCATCAACGGTGACAAGTCGCCGACCCGCACTCATTGCCCTGCTCATTGTTGGCATCACGATGTTGGCCTTCACCACCTGGGCCACTGGCAATGTTCACGGCTTTCGACCGTGGTTCTTCGAGGACAAGTACGACAATGCCTTTGAGGACCTCTTGGCACGAAATCGTCAAATCCGCATTCTGCAAGACACCGGGAATATTTACGAACCCTTCGGTTCAGAAGCCTTTACCTACCCCCCAGGGGCAATCTTCATCTTCTATTGGACAACGTGGCTCCCAACTGAACATGTCCCCTACGCCTGGACTGCGCTCACGTTAATTTCAATGGTGGCGGTGTTTGCCATGGTGCTTCGGGCAAGCAGCCACGCAAGAGGTCTCGTCCTTTGGACCCTTGCGTGTTGGCTCACAATGGCAACGGTGGCGGCCTACCCGCCGTTTATTGAAGTCTTGGAATGGGGACAACTTGCCCCAATGCTCTTGGCGCTCATTGCCATTGATGAGTTACTACTCAAAGGTCCTGGGCGAGGAATCGCGGTTGGCATTGCCAGCGCGATCAAACTCTACCCACTGCTGTTCGTGGTGGCATGGGCGTTTCGCCGGCAGTGGCGAGCAGTTGCCACCTCACTGGCCACCTTTGCCACGTGCACGGCCATTGCCGCACTGGCCTGGCCAACGAGTGCCGTAAGTTTCTTCGTCGACCTCATGTGGAATGGCCAGGACATCACGCACTTGGCTTCTAACCATGCGACCGTGGTGTCGAGTCAGTCCATTGCCTCAATGCTGAACCGACCCCCCATGAACCTTGATCCGAACAACCAAATCCCTGCCATCGTCGTGGCGGCGATTGTTTCCTGCTTCGGCCTCATTGGCGCCCACCGACTGTGGAAGAACGAGCGAACCGTCAGCGCAATGACGGTCCTCATTGCCGTGTCAACTCTGTGTAGTCCGGTCGCATGGGACCACTACTTCTGCTTTGCCCCGCTGCTGTGGTGGGTTGCCGCCGAGTGCACACCACGCAGTCGACTGCGACACGCAAGTATCGTGGTGGGGCTGATCTTGCTTGTTCCGTGGAACTTTTGGCGCAGAGGCAAGCCCACCGACGCGTGGACTGCGACCTATGAATTCATCACCAGAAACGCTATTGGCTTCGCCGCACTCAGTGTGGTCGTTGCTGCTGCACTTGATGCGTGGAGACCTCGAACGCCTCACGTTTCGCCTGCGGACCCTGAGGCCTTGAGTGATGATCACGCAAAATGCAGTGAACCTGCAAAAAATGGTGCTGACCACCACGTTGGCTGATTCTGGAGCTGAGCCCCAAGGGCTTCAACCGCCACCACCGAGGTTGTTGCAGAAATAACGACCTCTATTCAAATCACCTCATTTTGCATGCAAGTATCAGAGGACTCAAACCAGAACGTGAGCAACATTTCGAAGAATCGGATGCCATCTGCCGCCAGTACGCCGGTTCTCGTGACCGCAATGCTTGGCTTTTCTCTCTGGGGAGTTGGTTGGTTGCTCCTCGTGGTCGACCGAATGTCCCACCTTGGCTGGGGATTAGAAGTTGCTGGCCCACTCCTCGTTGCGTTCGCCATCATTGGCTTTACTGAGCATCTGGTCCGGCGCATTGGGAAGCCCGCCGTCGCCTTTGCAGCAGTTGGCGCTCTTGTGGGAGCGATCTCGACGCTCCCCTATGCCATTTCCCCGTCAAATCTCTCAAGCGTCAGCGGCCTTCGCTTTGGCTACTGCGCCTATGGGATTGGTCTTCTCTGCGGGTTTGTCGCTCTGTCGCTCGTCTCCGTAGTCCTCGGCAAGCAACTCCTTGCCGCAGACAAATTGTGCCCAGCCGGCTGTGAGTGCGGCGAGCGGATCCATGCCTCAATCGGCTCGACCTCTCTTGCTGCTGTCGGCTTTCTCATCTGGGGACTCGGATTTCTCGATCTCTACGCTCTGCCGAATGGATCCAGCTACGGATGGATCTTGGCAACGGTTGGCACCGCAATGGTCACTCTTGCCCTGGCGAACCATGTCCTGCACCTCACGGGTCGATTTGGCGCGCTCGCTGCGTGGATTGGTATTGGGAGTGCTGCAATTTGGTCAGTGGGCTACTTACTCCAAGCCATCAATCCAACCGCAGGGTTTCAGTCATCGTGGTACTCAGACCTCTTTGGTTGCTACGGAGCAGGTCACCTGCTGAGCGCACTCAGTGTTGCGCTGGTGCTCGCCCACAAGGCAAACGTCTCACGCGGCAACTGAGGTCACGATCACGTCGGCCACCGCTTGTGCAGATCTTCTAGATGCCGACCTAGCACTTCGTTGACCACTCGTGCCCAATTGTGCGCGCACACTGAAGTCATGACCATTGTGGCTGTTTTGGTCGTCAACCTCCCGAATTCATCTCGAAGCGTCCGAACCAAGCGGACAGCTTGTGCCTTCTGTTCAGCTCAGCAACGCCTCAACTGCTGGCTTCTTCGTTGGTTGTTGTTTCCCATGGCTCCATCCTTGTTTCCAAAGTCTGGGGCCTCAAACATTCCCAGTGTGATTCAAACCTCGATGTGAATGCACCCAACTTCGAGATTCCCACCAGAGTCGTGACGGAACCGCTGGTGGGAGAAAAGTTTTCTTCTCGGGGATCCGGCTCTCCATTGAGGACTGCAACGAGGTAGTCGTGAGGTTGATGAATTGATAAACGTCGCGCTCGACCGTGCATTCGGTCGGGACTTCAACCGGAGTACTCGATCGTCGCCATGGCGTTGCCCAAGGTAAAGACACCAGCAACAGTGACGCGTCGGAACGCTCTTTAGAGAGCATCCTCGAAAGCGAACGGGTTCAGAATCTGCCGTTCTCGGAGTTGTGCAGCCTCAGTCGCGCTGAGACGAACTTCTTCGGCAGCGCTCAACCATTGCGTCTCAATGACGTCAATCTGGTGATCAATGATTTCCCTTGCGTCTGCCTGAGAGAGCAAGTACTCGTGGGCTGCCGCCACACAGGTTGCAAACTGGCTTCGTCGGCTCGCTCGGCTGAGTGGATCTACTTCTCTCCGAATGGCCATTGCTTGAGCTGCTTCGCCACCCGATCTTGGTTGCGGACAGATGTCATACGCAGGGGTGAGTTCCAGGGACTCGCCGTTCCAAAAGGCGGCGTGGTTGCGTGCATGATCATCGGTGTTGCTGACGCAGATGTTGAAGACGATGCGGCCGAAGAGTTCTCGGAGTGTCAATGCGGGTTGCTCGAATCGTTCACGGATAACGTCGGCGAGCGCTGGGTAGGTTGCGTAACGCCCCATCATCTCGTCGAGTTCAAGCATGGTCAACGCCGAGACCATCAATTTCCGTTGACCCAAGACATCTGTCCGATCAAAGCGTTCAACGAGTAACACGTCCTTGCCTACGGAGCGCACCACGGTCGACTTGGCAACGTTGAGCCCCACTCGACGAGCCAGCGCCATGGCAACTCCCTCAGCCTTCACGACGGGGAATTGATCTGTGGTTGACGAAAACTTCGCAATGAGCCCCCGATCTCCATCGGCCAGCAGAGCCTTCGGCCGTGCGCCACCAATTGAGGATCCTTGAAAGAGCGCCTCATCGAGTTCAGGTGAAAAAGGCTCGCCAGCTTCAAGGCGCGCTGCTGCCTCCATCAACTCTTCGAGGCTTCCTCCTGCAAGGCGCGGCTGGTAAACATCAGCGCGAGCCTGGAAGTCCAAGCCACCAATGCGGTCTGAGCCTGACTCGAGGAGGTAGGCGAGGTCGTGAAGTTCAAATGCATCTTGATCACCTGCTCCAAAGCGCCGGTAGTCAATGACCCGCCGACCCCAAGAGTCCGGTCCGGCATCGGTGATGCACCCAGCAATTCTGAGGCTCGCAAGCGGCGCGATCTGCCCACTTCGGAGAGGAAGTTCAGGCAAGTACAGCGGGACTGCATCAGGTCTGCTCCGGTAGCTGGCGCCATAGGTGAACGAGGTGGACTGCCCCTCGACGGTCAGCACGCCGGCAACGACTGGCTCGGTCGCGCCTGGCAACCACACCCACACGTAGACGTCGGGCGTCTCGCTAGAAGGCATCGCTAATCACTTTGTGGCGCGAGCGCACACGTTCTGGGATGAGTGCTAGCTGTTGTTCGGCTTGGACCAAGATTCGTCGCAATTCGCGGTGGTCTGGGGTAAAGAGCGCAATGCCAAGGAGCGTTGCGACTTCGAAAACTGAGCCAATGGCGACCGAGGCATCCCCCTTCTCAATCTTGCGAAGGGTGACAACAGAAATTCCCGCACGCTCGGCCAAGTTCGCCGCGGTCAAGCGTCGCTCTCTGCGGGCAATCGCTACCTGAGTTCCAAGGACACGAATCGCGTCGAGGGTCTGGGGGTGATACGCATGTGGTTTGCTCATAAATCTCCTAACAACAGGAATTATAATATCATTTAGACCTTTAAATGATATTTAATTTTCGATTTAGTCTTTCAAACCACCTAAAGGGACTGCTGAAGTATGAGTTTCCGGTTTGACCTGCCCCACACTTGTGACTGACGCGGTCTTGGAGCATGGCTCTCAAATGCGTTCAACGAATCCTTGCAAGATTCGAGCAGTACTGGAAATCACGTATCGCCAAGATCGTAGAGCGACGTTGTATCGGAACCCGGTAAGGACTGCTGTCGAAGCACCAGACTGCCTCCGCCGTTTTGATGCTGAGCTTGAACGTCACTTCGGTGGACCCAAGAACTCGTTACTGGGTCCATTGGTCCTTGGAGGCAAGCCTGCCGAGCTGACGAGTACCGGCCCAAAACCCCTGGCGGCATTGGCTTTTGTCAGCCAAGCAACCGCTTGGAAATCACCACTCGCTGCACTTGGTTCGTGCCCTCATAGATTTGGGTGATCTTGGCGTCACGGAGATAACGCTCCACGGGGAAGTCTTTCGTGTAGCCATTGCCGCCGAGGAGCTGCACCGCATCAATCGTGACTTGCATGGCGGTGTCCGAAGCAAAGGACTTCGCCATCGCTCCAAACATGGTGAGCTGGTCTTCTGGGTCATCATCGACCATTGCGCAGGCGCGATAGACAAGCGCTCGAGCGGCTTCAGTCTTGATCGCCATGTCGGCCAGCATGAACCGGAGCCCTTGCAGATCGGCAATGGGACCACCAAAGGCAGTTCTCGTCTTCATGTACTGCGCTGCATACTCGGTCGCACCTTGAGCAATGCCAACTGCTTGGGCACCAATCGTTGGCCGAGACCGGTCGAGCGTATGCATGGCAATGGTGAATCCCTGGCCTTCGGCACCAATCAAGTGACTCTTTGGCACCCGGACATTGTCGAAGATGACTTCGCCGGTTGGGCTGGCACGAAGACCCAACTTGTCTTCAAGTTTTGGAACCTGAACGCCCCAGTCTTTTTCAACGAGGAAACAGGAGATGCCTCGTGAACCAGCAGCCATGTCCGTCTTGGCGAACACGGTGTAGGTATCGGAAATCCCCGCATTGGTGATCCAATACTTCGAGCCATTCAAGATGTAGTCATCGCCATCACGGTCGGCCCGACAGCGCATGGAAGCAACATCTGATCCAGCGTCTGCCTCAGAGAGGCAGTAGCTTGCCTGGAACTCGCCACTGGCGATCTTTGGCAAGTAGGTCTGCTTCAGTTCTTCTGAGCCAAAGTTGATCACTGGCAACATCCCGAGTTTTGAGATGAGCATGGTGACTGCTGTTGAAGCACAGTGGCGGGAAATCTCTTCAGTCGCGATGGCTTGGATCACCATGTCGGCACCTTGGCCGCCGTAGGCCTCGGGGATTCCGAGCCCACAGAGTTCAGCGTCACGCAGTGCGTTGAACGCGTCCCAGGGATAGGTAGCGGTGCGGTCGGCTTCGGCGGCAAAGGGAGCGACCTTTTCGTCAGAAAACGCCCGCATCATGTCGCGGAAACTCCGCTGGGTTTCGGTCAAGTTGAAAGAGGACTCGGTCATAGGTCCAATGTATCGCTCGACTGAAGTGCGCTATGCGCCGATTGCTTCGCGCCATTCGAGCTCGAGAGCGTCTCGAGGACTGAGCACAAGGGTTGCCTCTGGGACTGAATCAGCGAGCAGTCGAACGAGTGGGTAGCTATGGCCAACTCCACTGAAGCGGGCACGACGAACTTCGACGAGTTCAGATGATGCGGTGTCGAGAAAGCCAAAAATCCCAAGTGCGTGACGAACGTCGTACACAGATGGCGCTCGGCCAAACATTGCAGCACGACGACAAGCAATCGCCGCCACTCCCACTTCAACATCGTGCAGGTCTTCGCCAGTTGACAGCACTGCATCGTGACCAAGACGACGAGCAAGCGTCAGCGCAAAGCCTTGATTTGGTCCGGGGTTTCCAACATAGGAGCCAACCGGCGTCGTTGCTGGTTGCAATTCGCCTGGTCGATTTGCCTCACAACTGCGAACAGCCGACAACTTGTGCGGTGCTTTGCGGTCGCCCACGACATGGTTCGAAAGATGCGTTGGTTGCGTCATAACAACTCCATTCTACAAGAGAGCCATGCCGGCACGTCTTGTTTACTTCGCAGCATGCAGCAGTGCGTAGACCATTGAGTCATAGAGCGCTTGCCACGAGGCTTCGATGATATTTTCCGACACGCCAATGGTCGTCCAACTGAGGCCATCGCTCCCCGAATCAATGAGCACCCGGGTCACTGCACCCGTGCCTTGACCAGTGTCAACCACGCGCACTCGGTAGTCCTTCAACTTGACTGAAGAAAGACCCGGATACGTGGGTTCAATTGCCCGACGAAGGGCTGCGTCAAGCGCATTGACTGGACCATTGCCTTCGGCTGTGGCTGAGACTCGTTCGCCTCCGACCAAAACCTTGACCGTTGCTTCGGTGACGACATCGCCACCGTGGTGACCATCATGGTGATCAGTGATGACCCGGAAACTCTCAACATGGAAGAACTCTGGCTTCCAGCCCGTTGCTCGACGCAGCAGCAACTCCAAAGAGCCGTCGGCGACTTCAAAGTGATAGCCCTGATACTCGAGTTGTTTCAAGTCTTCCAAGATCTGACCCAAGATCGCCGGGTCCAAGGTCAGACCAAGTTCATCAGCTTTCATGGAAAGCGTCGAACGACCGGCCATTTCTGAGACGACCACTCGCATGGCATTGCCAACGAGGCTCGGATCGACGTGCTCGTAGAGGTCGCGACGTCTTGCGACGGCACTCGCGTGGAGGCCGCCTTTGTGGGCAAACACGCTTGGGCCGACATAGGGCTGTTGCGGATTCGGAGTGATGTTGACGAGTTCAGCAATGTGATGGCTCACTGCAGTCAAGCGGTCGAGATTTTCCCGAGGCACGGTCGTGATGTTGAGCTTCAGCGACAAGTTGGCAATGGCTGCAGTCAAGTCAGTGTTGCCAGCCCGCTCGCCATAGCCATTGACACAACCTTGAACCTGCACCGCACCTGCGCCAACTGCAGCCAAAGAGTTCGCAACCGCCACGCCGGCGTCGTTGTGGCAGTGAATACCAATGCCAACGGTTGAGGCACTCACCATGTCGTTGACGACGAGCGTCAAGCGATCTGGCAGTGTTCCGCCGTTTGTGTCACACAGCACCAAGCGCTCAGCGCCATGATTCTCTGCTTCTCTCGCCACTCGGGCAGCAAAATCGGCGTTGTGGAGATAGCCGTCAAAGAAGTGTTCCAAGTCAACGAAGACTCGCTTGCCGTTGGCTTGAAGGAAATCAACCGAGTCAGCCACCATCGCCACTGCTTCATCAAGCGAGGTGCGCAGCGCATCTTCAACGTGGCGATCCCAAGCTTTTGCCACAATGCACACGACTGGCGTATTCGCCTCAACAAGGGTGCGGAGGCCTTCATCAGCTTCAGCAGTTGTCCCAGGCCTCCGAGTAGAGCCAAAGGCAACAAGGGTTGAGGTCGACAACACCAGTTCACGGTGTGCTCGAGCAAAGAACTCTGAGTCTTTGGGATTGGCCCCTGGCCAGCCACCTTCAATGAAGGTCACGCCCAAGTGATCGAGTTGCTCGGCAACACGAACTTTGTCTTCGACTGACAGTGAGATGCCCTCTTGTTGGGATCCGTCTCGCAAGGTGGTGTCGAAGATTTCAATGCTGCTTGGCAATGGCGGCAGGTCAAAACCATGCGCGTCATGGCCATGGACATGACCACCGTGCGAGTGGATGACTCCGGGTTTAGCTGTCGACACGGTCGAGCCAGTGCTCGTACTGCGGCAACTCACCACGGACCGCTGCGAAGTAGGTCCGCTGAATCTCAGTCGTCATTGGACCACGGGCACCACTCCCGACAATGCGG
>CANGPX010000016.1 GCA_947456095.1 Acidimicrobiaceae bacterium | reverse complement strand
GTTGTGCCGTTGTCGACCGCAACCAAGTCAACAATGAAAAACAACGGCTCATTGGGCGCAATTGCAGGAGGTTGGCCGGTTGCTCCGTAGCCAAGGTCAGAAGGAATAGTGATAGCCCGGCGACCACCAACTCGCATACCCGTGATGCCTTGGCTAAAGCCCGGCACAACACCAGTGAGGGAGAACGGTACGGGCTCTCCTCTGCTCCACGAAGAGTCAAAGACCTTGCCCGTTGACCAGTTCGCTCCGACGTAATGCACCGTGACCGTGCTGCTTGGTCCTGCCTTTGGTCCGTGGCCGGTAATCACGTTCTCAACCTTAAGACTCGTTGGATTTGGCCCTTGGTGGCTTGGAACTGTTGGGGCTTGGCGAAGAGTAGAAGCAGACAGGAGATCAACAACAAAGGTCAAGTCCTCGTTGGGCTTTATCGCTGGCGGCTGACCCGATGCACCGTATCCAAGTGCAGAAGGAATCGTGATTTCTCGGCGACCGCCAATTTTCATGCCAACCATGCCGTCACGAAATCCCGGAATCAGGCGACTGAGGCTGAAAGAAGCCGGCTTACCTGCGGTCCATGAGGAATCGAAAACTTTGCCAGTTGCATGGTTCGCGCCGACGTATTGGACGGTCACGAAATCCGTTGCTGCAACTGGAGCTCCCTTGCCAGCGACGAGATCATTGGTGGACAACTTGGTGACAGGTGCTGAGGAGCCCTCAATTGTTGGCGCACTCGCTAACGCGTTCCCTCCACCACAAGCGGAAACCAAGAGGGGCAGTGTGGCGAGGGCAATGAGTGGGGAAAAGCGCATGCGCCGAGCATATGGCTTGTCACCGCGCTTCACGGAGCAGGGGCGACCAGCAGGTCACCTCGAGAGATGGCTTGGAGAAACGCCCCGTAGTCACGCTCATTGCGATCGGCATAACCATGGGCGAAATCAGTGAGCGCATCGGCGAAGGTGGTCGACTTTCCAATGTACGACGCGATTGCCACACTGTCGCCAGTGCGTCCGTGAGCGCGAGCAAGAGTCTGGCCGCACACTTCCCCGTAGGCAATCAAGCCAGGCGCGGAGATCAGCGCGAGATTCACTGAGGTCTTCCAGTCACGCAACTGACGGAGGTAATAGTCAACGGTTCCCTCTTCGCCGTGCATGCGTTGGAATCCAAGAAACGGATCGCTTGCCGCTTGGAGAAGATGTTGGCCAACGACGACACGCTGACCGTGATGGGTGAATTCAGAACGCATGGTGTAGCGCTCAAGAACTGAAGCATTTGCCTCTTTGGCTTGCAAGAGCAGTACGTCAGTGTCATCTCGACCAGTGAGCAAGAGCACCCAAGCTCGTGTCCCAACACTGCCTACCCCAACAACTTTTCTGGCAACAGCACGGAGGCGGTAACGCGACAAGAGATGTTGGCGGTCACTTTGGAGTGAACTTAAGTAGTCCGAAAGCAGCACTTCGAATTGCTTGGTGAGCTCAGCAACTTCCTCTGGAGCAAGCAGATCGCGAATGGGCGTCAGCACTGGTGGGTCGCTCTTGAAACGCAAGACGCCGTCAACAACCTCAGTTAACTTGGCAAATGCTTTGAGCGAATCGGACTTCTTCGCGTTGATGAGCGTTTTCTCGGTTCGAGCGAATACTTCGGCTGGTAACTGATCTTGGACTGCTGCGAGTGCTTCATGAGCACGAACCCTCTCGTACCACTGCTGAACAAAACTCTGTTCGGAGAACGCGATCATGAACTGCGTGTAGCTCGCAACGGTCTTCGCCACCGCCTCGACAGTGACTTCTCGAGCAAAGTTGCGGTCTCGACCGCAAATGACGATGCTGGCGACCAAGCGCTTGAGATCCCATTCGAATGGTCCGGGGTGAGTTTCATCAAAGTCATTCAAGTCAAAGAGCAACTCCCGTTCAGGCGAGCCATACGCACCGAAATTCGCAAGGTGCGCATCTCCACAGAGCTGCACCATCAGGCCAGAATGATCAACGAGGGCGAGATCGGCCGCCATGGGTAAGGCAGCACCTCGGTAGAACGTGAAGGGTGACACCGCCATTCGGGCATGGCGGAGTGGAACGAGCTCTGGGACTCGAGTGATTGATTGACTGACGAGGAGCTCTATGGGGTTTTCTCGAGCTGCCTCAGCGCCAAGGTCACCTTGGCTCGCTCGAGGAGCGCGCTTTCTTGCTTGTCTGCCTGAGGCAATACGGCTCTCTTCGGTTGGAGTACCAAGCAGAGCGTGGAGCAAGGTCCGAGAATCGGTCGAGAGATCACTCATGGATTTGGCGTCCACAAGGGTTCATCAACGTCAAATCCAGCCGGAGATCCCCAACTGTTTCGGTGGGTGACGAGGTGTGCTGGCTTGCGGGGGGCAATGCCCCAGGTTCCTGTTGGATAGCCCATTGAAACGCAGCCCTGCATTGCCCATCCATCTTCAGTTGGAACGCCGAGGATTTTGTTCACTTCGTCTGGATAAAAGAACGAGAGCAGTACGGTGAGGCAACTACCAATGCCTTCAGCGCGAGCGGCAAGCATTGCTGACCACACTGCTGGGTAAATTGAGCTTCCCGTGGGGTCATGCTGGGCAAAGGGGAACATGAACAGTGGAACCTCGGCGAAGTGTTCACCGAGCCAGTTGGCTGATTTTTGCACCTTCAAAAATGAGATGGACTCAGGATTGGTCGGATCTGCATGCGCCGCTGCTACTTGGCCCGAGTAGAACGTGTCCCACAGTTTGCTCGCGGCATCTGCATACAGCGGTGCGAGTTGATCTTTGATGCCTTGGTCATCAACGAATAAGAATCGCCAATTTTGTTGGTTGCCACCAGACGGAGCACGAACCGCTGCATCCATAATTCGGGCCTGGACATCGAGTGGGATCGGATCAGGTTTCACTCGACGCATCGCACGAGTGGTGTAGAGGGCTTCGTGGAGATCCATGGTCGGCGTCCTTTTGACTGAATGGTCTACTTGAGCAACCAGCATTCTTGTCGCTCAAGACTTTCTTGAGCATAGGTCGCCGCCTTGCAGTGCTTCAGGCAAACCGCACACCTGAGCGTGCGTGCGCGAGACTTCGAACAACACGGGGGAGACACGAAATGGCGTTTCGCACATCACCAGTCGTCCAAGAAGACGAATGGCTACTGAAACTTGACGTTGGAAATGATGGGGTGGCGCTTCTCACACTCAATCATCCAGAAAAGTTGAACGCTTGGAGTTGGGAAGCATCACGCCAGCTTGGCGTTCGGGCCGACCAAATTCGATTTGATGATTCCATTCGCGTTGTAGTGCTGCGAGCCGAAGGGCGAGCCTTTTGTGCCGGAATTGACCTGGGGATGCCTGAAGACCGGGTGACGGGGAGGTCGCCAGCCGAAAAGGTTCGCAACTACTACGAAGGAATCCGTTGGGTGCATGAACGCTTCCGAGTGTTCCACGAACTCCCTCAACCCATTGTGGTTGCAGTGCAGGGTTACTGCTTGGGCTTTGGCTTTGAACTCGCGCTCATGGGTGACATTCGCGTGTGCAGCGATGATGCGAAGTTTGCCCTTCCTGAAGCAACCATTGGGGTGGGCGTTGACGCTGGCGGCGATCTTCGTTTGGCGCAAGAGGTGGGAGTTGGCTATGCGAAATTGCTGGCGATGACTGGTCGCCGCATTGATGCCGCAGAGGCCTTTCGCTTGGGCATTGTCCAGCAAGTCACGTCACGCGAAGAACTTGATGAAGTCGCGCTTGGCATTGCCAAAGAGATCGCAGCCAATGCGCCGCTTGCGGTCCAATCCATCAAGCGCTCCATTGATGGCTTTGTCTACCGTGGTCTCACAGAGGCCCTGAAGTTCGAAGCTTTGTCTTCGTCTGTTGAGTTCGTCTCTGAAGATATGCCAGCTGGCTATGCGGCAAAAGCTGCTCGCGAACAAGCACAGTTCAAGGGGTACTGATGCCACTCGAGCTCCCACCACCTGCGGGAACGCCATTTCTCCCAGCGACCACGCTTTTAGGTCGCGTTGCCGTCGTCACCGGCGGCGGCACCGGCTTGGGCCTGTCCATTGCCAAAGCCCTGAGCGAAGCTGGGGCAACGATTGCCATTGTTTCTCGCAGTGAAGAACATCGCCAGCGTGGTGTTGATGCCATTGCGGCGCAAGGTGGCACTGCGGTGCAGGTCGGAGCAGATCTTCGTGAAGCTGACCAAGTAGACGCAGCCTTTGCGGCAATTGCTGAACTCGTTGGTCCACCAAGCATTCTCATCAATAATGCTGCGGCAAACTTCCCTGTGCTGGCAAAAGACCTCTCGCCAAATGGTTGGCGTGCCGTCCAGCGAACCGTGCTTGACGGCACCTTTTTTTGTTCGCAAGCGCTCTACAGTTCAGCCACATCGGCATCGCTGCCTGGAGCGATTTGTAACATCGTTGCCACTCAAGCCAAAACTGGTGGTCCTGGTATGGCGCACGCAGCAGCGGCTAAAGCTGGTGTTGAGAATCTGACCAAATCGCTAGCGGTTGAGTGGGCAGGCGACGGCATTCGAGTAAACGCCATTGCACCGGGCTTGTTTCCTCATGACGATATGCGAGAAGACTTGAAGGCGCTGCGGACTTCGGGAGCAGAAGTTGATGCTCGACGTGCTCCTGCGCACAGGGCTGGTGATCTTCGTGAACTCGCATGGGCAGTCACCTATCTGTGCTCTCCCTATGCCGCATTCGTGACCGGTCACACGATGGTGGTTGATGGTGGCAACTGGCTACGACGCGACTTTGTCATGCCAGAGTTCACGCCAATTGCTGACCAGTTGAGCAGCGTGCTTCGTCGTCCGAGTTAGGCCTGTCCAGCAAATTGCGTTCGGTAGAGGTCGGCGTAGAGGCCACCTTTGGCCAAGAGTTCTTCATGGGTGCCGAGTTCTTTCACCTGCCCATGATCAATGACCGCAATGGCGTTTGCTTCTCTGATGGTTGATAACCGGTGAGCGATGACGATTGAAGTTCTCCCGAGCAAGGTTGTGGCAAGAGCTGCTTGAACTGCTGCTTCAGATTCAGAGTCGAGGTGTGCGGTTGCTTCGTCAAGCACGACAATGCGTGGCTGCTTGAGCAAGAGGCGAGCCAAGGCAATACGTTGCTTTTCGCCGCCAGAGAGCCGGTACCCGCGTTCGCCAACAAGAGTTTCCAGGCCATCGGGTAACAGGTCAATGAGGGGCAAGATCTGCGCTTGGTCAAGTGCTCGGCGCAACTCGTCTTCGGTAGCGTTTGGCTTTGCGTAGAGCAAATTTGCTCGCAAGGTGTCGTGGAACAGGTGAGGATCTTGACTGACGACCCCAATGGCTTCAGTGAGCGAACTCTTTTTTGCCAACTTCACCTCCACGCCGCCAAGGAGCACCGCACCGCTCGTCGCGTCATAGAGCCGGGGAATGAGTTGCGAGATCGTGGTCTTGCCAGCGCCAGACGGGCCAACGAGCGCCAACATGGTGCCAGCAGCAATGTGAAGATTGATCTCGTGGAGGACTTCGACGGGTTTCGTGTCTTCCAAAATTGCAACCGACTCCAAGCTCGCAAGAGACACTTCACGAGCTGTTGGATAGGTGAACGAGACGTTTGAAAAATCCACATCGAGGGGACCATTAGGGAGCGAGACGGCCCCTTCGACTTCTTGAATCATGGGTTCAAGGTCCAAAACCTCAAAGACCCGCTCAAAACTGACGAGTGCAGTCATGAGGTCCAAGTTGAGATTCGACAGTTGCGTGAGTGGGCCAAACAGGCGCGACAAATATGCAGTCAGTGCAACGACGGTGCCAAGTTGCAGCGTGCCGTTGATGACTGAGACGCCACCAAAGCCATAGGCGAATGCCGTAGCAAGCGAGGCGGTGAGGCCGAGGGCGATAAAGAAGGTACGGCTGTACAGAGCAGTTCTCACTCCAATGTCGCGAACCCTCGCTGCACGGCCGTCAAAGGTGCGTGACTCACTCGTCGTATCGCCGAACAGCTTGACGAGGAGCGCACCTGAAACGTTGAAGCGCTCTTGCATGGTGTTGTTCATCTTGGCGTTGAGATTCATTGCCTCTCGAGTGAGGCCACCGAGTTTTGCTCCAACTCTGCGTGCAGGGATTAAGAACAGTGGCAACAAGATGAGCGCGGCCACGGTGACCTGCCACGAGAGCCAGAACATCAAGCTCAAGGTCACGATCACGCTGATGACATTTCCCACCATGTTCGATAACAGGTCAGTAAAGGCCTGCTGGGCGCCAATGATGTCATTGTTGAGGCGAGAGACCAGTGCACCGGTCTGAGTCCTCATGAAGAACGAAATCGGCATTTGCTGAATGTGGGCAAAGACTTTGGAGCGCATATCGAAAATCAGGCCTTCACCAATGCGAGCCGAGATAAAGCGGTTACTCAGGCTGATGGCACCATCAAGAAGTGAGAGTCCAGCAGCGGCAACGGCCAGCCAAATGGCGAGTTTTGTATCTTTTGAGGGAATGGCTCGGTCAATAATTGAGCGAAGGAGCAGCGGACTGACGGCACCAACGAGTGCCTCGGCAATGACGGTTGCCATGAAGATACTGAGTGCTCGCCGATAGGGGATGGCGAACTGCAGCACTCGACGAACGGTTCCCTTGGCAACTTTGTGTCCGAGCACTGAGCGGTCACGCCGCAGTGACATCATTCCTGCGTGATTCACCGGGGATTCTCCATAACGTTTGAACTAGAGTCCCACCCTAATGGTGAAGCCGAAAGTCTTGGAAGATTCCGAGGTGGGCACGTTGGCGATCTACCATTGATCATGAAGGAGGCAAGGTGTTTCGAGTAGCAGTGATTTGCAAGGCGAATCTGTTCCGTTCACCCGCCGGGCGGGTGTATTTGGCCGATGCCCTTGGTCGCTCTGGCGTTGAAGCAGTTGTCTGCTCCGGTGGCATTTTGGATGCGGGAAATCGAATTCCTGCGAGTTACCTTGCTATTGCTGCCGAAGCAGGTGTTGATCTTTCTGAGCATGTGAGTCACCAAATCTCAGTTGCTGAACTCTTAGAGCAAGACCTTGTCCTCACCATGACGAGAGAACTGCTTCGTGAAGTTGTGGTGATGGCTCCAGCAATTTGGCCGCGAGCGTTCACGATGCCTGAGTTCTTGCGTCGCGGAACCGCCGTTGGGCCTCGCAAACCAACTGAAGACCTCAATCACTGGTTTGAAGCGATTGGTGCAAATCGGACGCGCTCGCAGTTGTTGGGTGATGACGAAGCAGATGACGTTGCTGACCCCGTAGGCGGCACGGCCGAGGATTACCGCATCATGCTGCGCCAGGTCGAGCGAATGTCGAGTGACCTGGCCAGGCTCTTCTAATTCACTCGAGAATGCTTCGATTACAACGAGAAATCGATCGTTCTCGTTCGGTCAAGCACTGTTGATTGCTCTTTCAACGTCGGAGTCCATTGCGGAGCATTGATGGTGACCGTGAGTGGCACCGGGTGGAGCACCCCTTGAGGGATGAAGCGCAAGTGCAGATGATGGTCTTTTACTGCACCATACAAAATCGTCTGGAACGTCACATTCGTTGTCTGCTGTGGTGCGACCTTGGCCGCCAGAGGACCGTTGAGCACCAATCCAGATTCGCTCACCCCTCCAGCGACACTTGAGCCCTTCGGGCTATAGAGATAGACACGGCCGACGTAATCACCTGGTCGGAACGCATTCACATGGTCAGGACCGAGCTGATACGAAGGCCCTTGACCTGCGGGTGCAAGGTTGGTGATGGTTGCGGTGGTCGTGACGAAGGCGTTGCCCGCTGCATCGACGGTAACCGCGACCTTTTCCTTGATGCGGGTGTAGTAGTCGAGTTTTGCCGCCACACCGCTTTGCACAGACAAGTGGAAGGTCGACGTTGGGTCGGTAGTCGCCAATTGGCCGCCTCCGCCATAGGCGGTGACCAGACCCTCGCGAGCTGGAGAGGCATCCCAGATCATGAGGTGACGTCCAGCACTTGCTTCAGCGAGCATGCGAATGAGTCGAGCGACGTCGACATGGGTGGTATTCATTTTCTTCACTGCGGCTTGAGCAACGGAAGCAATCTCGTCATGACGAACGTCTTGGCTTGAGCCTCGGTTGTCTTGGTAGAAGCGATGGAGGAGGACGTCAACGACGTTTCCTGCATCGATTTGCCCTCGCACTGGGGCAATGTGGACTGGGCCGGTCAAGCGAAGGAGACCTTGCAGGGCACTGACATCCATGCCAATCACTCCGTCGACGCTGCGGTGTGTCGCTGCGGTGAACATTGAGGACATGAACTGACCCGAGAGTGAAAAATCACCAGTTGCATTGGTTGACTGCCAAATTTGTGTCGGCAGCAGTGGCCCAAAGACCTCATTCGTCCCAGGTGGGATTGGGTAACCCGATGGGCGATAGAGCTGGAGTTTTCCGACCGATTGAGCCAAGTTGACGTCGTAATGGCCATCATGGGTGGACAAGATTGCCCACGACAAGACGGCACCACCGTCACGCATTTCCGCCTGGTTCTCACCAGCGATGAGGTAATTCTTGGCTCCAAAAAGCCCCAAGAAGCGTTCGGCATAATCAATACCGCCATAGCCCTGCAGGAGGAGCGACTGGACATTTTGATCAATGTCATTGAATTTGCGCCGGGCTGAAGCGACGGGTCCATACAGGCCACCGACGGGTCGAATGAACGACTTGAAGTACAAGGCGTTGATGCCCACTTGTTTTCGAAGTTCGTCAAGTTTTGTCAGGTCGACATAGGTTCCAGTCGAAGCCTGAGCGAGTGCATCAGATGCAGTCACCATCTGCATTGATTTGTTCGAGAAATTGGCGACGTCGGCGACAAGATCCTTCGCTCCATTGATCTGCGTGCCAACAATTGGCAGCACGCCAAAGACCTTGAGGCCAATGGAAGCGTGGAGGGTGCCCGATGCCGCAGCGGCATCTGAGGAAATGTTGGAGAGGACTTCAGCTGCTTGCTTTCTTCCTTCAGGTGTCAGCAGGCTTGTCTTGTTCGCGACAAGACTGGCGAAATGTTGCTGGGCATTTGAGACTTGATTGTTGGCTTTGAGCAGGGAGTAGCCACCCTGAAGTGCCAAGAACGCGAAGACAATGCCCAGACCACCGCCGAGCAGCGTCAATGACCGCTGCTCAGGTAGGTGAAGATGGCGGGTGACTCCCCGCTTCTTTTTGCGTCGACGGTGAGGATGGCGAACGCCATCTTGGTGTTGGGCCCAGTGGCGATAGCCGTAACGAATCGTGTGGAATCGTCGCTGTGAGCCGTGCTTGTAGTTCGACATCGTTAGTGACCTATCAATGTCGAGCAGTGACGGTTCCCCGCAACACCAAAGGTACGAAACCCGGGTGCAGCAGGTCTAGTCAGAAGCTTCTGTTCCATCTGCGGAAACAGCAAGAACGGGAGGAAGATCAGGGCTCTTTCCTGCAGTTGGGGTTGAGCCGTATCCGTAGCCATACCCATAGCCGTAGCCATACCCGTATCCATACCCGTAGCCGTACCCGTATCCATAGCGGTAATACACATACGAGTCAGATTCAGGTGCACGGTTGAGCACAAGGCCAACCACGTTGGCATCGACTTGCTTCAACATCTCGTAGGCACGACCCGTGTTGCGGCGAGTCGAGATTCCAGCGGTAGCGATGAAGATCGTCGCATCAGCGTTTCCAGCCAAGACCAACGCGTCAGTAACCGGAAGAATTGGGGCAGAGTCCAAAATCACGAGATCAAACTCTTCGGTCAGTCGGCGAAGGACCGCCCGAGCCTTTGGGCCAGCAAGCAGTTCGGCTGGGTTTGGTGGAATTGGACCAGAAGGCAAGATGAAGAGATTTTCTGTGCCTTCAACTTGAAAAAGCGCATCTTCGAGCTCGGCATCGCCAAGCAGCACTGAGGTGAACCCAACCTCATTGCTCACACCAAAAAATTGGTGCACTCGAGGTTTGCGTAAGTCGCAACCAATGATGACGACTCGTTGAGCGGCGCTGGCAATGGTGTAACCAAGGTTTGCTGCCACCGTTGTTTTGCCGTCTGTTGCCGCAGCGGAAGTGACGAGCAACGTCTTGATGGGTTCATCGAGACCCATGAATTGCAGCGAGGTGCGAAGCCCTCGGAATGCTTCAGCTGAGGGGGATTTGGGTTGTTCGGCTGAAACGAGAAAGGAGGTTGATCGGTCTTGCCACTCGCGAATTTGGGGAATCATGCCAATGGTGGCGAATCCAGGGAATACTCGCTCCAAGTCGGAGCGGGACCGGATCTTGTCGTCGAGGAATTCTTGCAGCAACGAAATTGCGATGCCTAAGGCCAATCCAACGAGCGCAGCAAGCAGTGCATCAGACGTTGGCTTTGGCGAGACGGGAACTCGAGGTGGCACTGCAGGAGAGATGATATTTCCTGCATTGCGAACCACATTTCCTTGCAAACCATTCAGCACGGAAGTCCAGTGGTTGATTTGCGTCTGCAGCGAGTTCAGCTGACTGACGGCTGCAATTCGAAGGGGTGAGCCTTTTGGGAGCCGCGAAATCTGAACAGCGAGGAGCGCCTGTTGCGCCTTCGCAGCAGTGACTTGTTGATTGATGTTGACCGTTGCTGCGTAGATAGCAACGATGGCGTTCTGTTGCGAATACTTGTTGAAGGCGCGTGGGTAAGCGTTGGAGATTTGCGCAGCTTTTAAGGGATCATTGGTCGTCACAATGATGTTCATGATTGGCGTATTGCCAATTTGAGTGATCACAGGCTTCGGCGGGCGATAGCCAAGATCTGCGGCTACGAGCGAAACAACTGCTGGTGAGTTCATGGTGTAAATCGCCGCCGTCACCTGTGGGTTGGTGTTGTTCGGCCGGACGAAAAGGTTGAACTGCGAAGTCGCGACGTAAGTGGGCGAGATGGTGGAGTCGTAGCCAATCATGACGCCAACTGCAATAAGGACACACAGAATCGCAGTGAGTTTCCGTCGCCAAATGACGCCTGCGTAGCTCATCAGGCTCACATCGGTCTGCGTCGTCAATTCAGCCACGTATCCACCTTAGCCCCGAAGACTTATGGCTGTTGTGCGCGGAAGTTGAGAGATGAGCAAGAACGACCTTGATGCAGGGAAGTTCCCCCGATGAATGTGAGAGACTGGGAAAGTGACATCCTCGTTCCCTGCGAGTCCTGGTGGTGAGCCACCTCAGTCGGGTTCAACGCGCCAACTTTGGCTTGTCGTGGTGGTCACTGGGGTCGTAGGATCCGTCTTTGCCATGGCGGCGGGAACACACGTTGCCCTCATGGCGGTGCTCATTCCCATTTTGCTCACCATTGCGATGCTTTCGCCGAAGAGTTTGCTCCTTTTGCTCGCGATCTGGATGGCTGAGCTTGGACTCATTCGACGAGTGCTCCCCGGCGGCCAGTCGTCATCGTTTGCCGGCGACCCGCTCCTCATCATTGGCCCGGCAATCTTGTTTTTCTTGATTGTGGTGGTCGGCAACCGAGGAGCTTTTCGGGCTCGAGGATCGTTGGCAAAGACCGTATTGATCTTTAACGTCTGGTCAGTTTTGGAAGCACTCAACCCCGCACAAGGTGGCGTGACCGTTGGGCTTGGCGGACTGTTGTTCGTCCTCGTGCCGATGATGGCATTTTGGATTGGACGTTCACTCATTGATGATGCGGAAGCAATTGCACTCATCAAGTTGGTGGCGTGGCTTGGAGTGTTGGCCGCGGCCTACGGCACCTATCAAACCTTTTCCCGCTTTCCTTCATGGGACCAGGCCTGGATTGATAATGCTGGTTACACAGCACTCAACGTCGGTGGTGGTGTCGTGCGTGCCTTCGGCATGTCGGCAAGTGCTCAAGAATATGCCGCTTTTCTCGGACTCAGCATCATTGCCTGGCTGGCAATCTCCCTCCGTTCAAACGGCGCTACTCGATTTATTGCCTATGCCGCCATTGGCCTTGAGTCCTATGCGCTCTATTACGAAGCGCAACGGACGATTTTGTTCCTGAGTGTGTTTGCCGTTGCCGTGACGATTGCTGCACGGTTCAAGATCCGGCCCCTTGGTGTGGCAATTTGTGGAGTGCTGGCAATGTTTGGCCTCGTGTTCTTTGCCGGAAAGTTCACCAGTGGCGGAACGTCGGTCTGCCACGAAGGCGACCAAGGATGCGTGCTTGCCCAACGTGCGAACACGGTGGCAAATCCAACTGGTGAAGGAAGCTCGCTTTCTGGCCATCTCTCTGAAACTCGAAAGGGTATGGGGTCTGCTTTTAAGCGACCACTCGGTTACGGCGTTGGAGCTGCGACCTTGGCCGCAGGAAAGTTCAATAGCCAGCGTGCGGCGCGTGGAACCGAGTTCGATCCTGGAAACGCCGGAACCTCGCTTGGAATTGTTGGACTCTTGCTCTATCCAACCATGGTGATCTTGGCGTTTCGAGCGGCATATCGCGTGGCCATGCGGCGACGTGACCTAATTTCACTGTTCTGCATTGGTGCCATGTCGGTTGACCTGATGCAATGGCTGAATGGCGACTTGTATTCCGTGACCTGGCTGGTTTGGCTCTTCATTGGCTGGGCTGAAGCGCAATCAATGAAGCCCGAAAGTGACCTGAGCGATGTTGAGCCTGAAGTTGAACTCTTGTATCCGTCGGTGGCAGTCCTTGGAACTGAGTTAGAGCCCGTTGCTGGCGTACATCACGGTCGACGTACTCGTTGGGCGTAATGACCAAACAGGCAAACGGCAAGCCTTCGCGTCGCCCAAGAATTCTCGTGATTGCTCACCGGATTGATCGAGATGGTCAAGGAATGGAACGTCTTCACGCACGGTTGGCTGAAGCGTTATCGGCTCGTTTTGAGATTCATGTGCTCGTTGGCGCCATTGATGAAGTGACCGCAAGGTCGGTGACGGTCCACAAGATTCCCCTTGTCGAGCGACCTATTCCGCTCCGCTTCGTCATGTTTGCCGTCTTTGCCAGCCTGCGGTTACTGGTCTTAGGAAAAAAGATGGACCTCCTCCACAGTTGTGGGGCAATTGTGCTGAGTCGCGTGGATCTTGTCTCGGTGCACTTGTGCCAAGCAGCTGTGGTGCATGCCAATGGTGGGCGGACAATGCCAAACAGTGGCAGTTTGGTTCGTCGGTTGAATACCGGACTGCTCAAAACTCTGGCGCTGCGGCTTGAGCGACTTGCCTTTGCGACGCAGCGACGCACCACCGCGGCTGCTGTGAGTGAACGAGGTCTTGATGAAGTCGCCAAGTTCTATCCCGCAAGTCCACGAGTGCTCACCGAGAATGGCGTTGACGAAGAGGCTTTTGGTTTTCACCCCGCTCGCCGAGCGGAGGTTCGCCGGAAGTTTGCTTTGTCTGATGACGAGTTCGTCGCCCTACTCGTCGGCGGCGATTGGACACTTCGTGGCGTAGAACTTGCCATTGGTGCACTTGCTGATCTTCCAACGAACGTGAAGTTGTTGATTGCTGGTCGAGGAGATCGCCACCGAATGGAAGAACGCTCTCGCTCGCTTGGCGTTTCTGAGCGGGTCGTCTTCCTTGGCAGGCGCAATGACTTGGCCGACCTGTACCAGGCAGCCGATGTGCTCGTGCAACTGAGCGCCTATGAAACCTTCTCGTTGGTGCTGGTTGAAGCTGCACTTTCGCACCTTGCTCTTGTGACCACAAAAGTGGGAGTGGCAGAGGCTCTGTGTGGACAAGATGACTCCGGCGGGCTCATCATTCATCGCTCTGTAAGCGATGTCGCGGCCGGACTGAACAACGTGAGGGAGAATCGCGAGCAAACTCGACAGCGGGCCGAGGTTGCGCTCCATCGGGCAAAGCGGTTTACCTTGACCCATATGAGCGGACAACTCGAAGTCGCGTACAGCGAGATACTGAGTCAATCGTGACCAAACCTTCCATGGTGGTCATTGGGCTCGAAGCGCTCCACGCGCGTCCCGGTGGGCTCAATCGCTATGTCAGCGCCTACGCCGAAGCGCTTGCTCGCGCCGGCGTTGAGGTTCGAGTTCTCACCATTGGTGGTGAAGATGCACCGGGTCTTGATGCGAACGTGCTGCGTCGGGTGACCTTTATCTGGCGGAAAGCATTTGCCGAACGACGACGACCCATTCTCGATATCCACTTTGCCTTGCACGGCCTTTTGCCGCTCCTGACTGCACGAAGAAGAACGCTTCGTGTCGTGCATTTCCATGGACCCTGGGCAGCTGAAAGTGCGGTTGAAGGAGCAAGTCGACTTTCCCAGCGGGCGAAATCTGCAATTGAACGCTTTGTCTATCGTCGAGCAGATCTGGTCATCACCTTGAGTTCAGCATTTGCTGATGAAGTTGTTGGACGTTTTGGCGTCGAGCGGTCACGGGTGGTGATTATTGGTGGTGGTGTTGACACCGCGACGTTTCATCCCGTCGACCGAGAAGCTGCCCGCGCTTCGTTTTCACTGTCGCCTGGGCCCGTCGTTGTCATGGTGAGACGTCTCGTGCAACGCATGGGTCACGAAGTACTTCTCGATGCCTTGGTGTCGCTTCGAGACCGAGGGATTGCCTTGCAAGCGCTCATTGTTGGCGAAGGACCGGCTCGACCAGCAATCACGAAAATGATTGCGGCTCGCGGACTTGGTGACCTCGTGCAACTCACCGGAGGTCTTGATGAACAAGGCCTCGTTGCGGCCTATGGATCCGCCGATCTCTCCGTGATCCCTTCCGTTGCCCTTGAAGGTTTTGGCCTCGTTGCCCTTGAATCGCTCAGTTGTGCGACTCCCGTCATTGCCAGTGATGTTGGCGGTATTGGAAGTTTGCTCAGGGAACTTGATGCATCTCTCGTTGTCCCCCAACAGCGCGCCGACCTGTTGAGCGATGCCATTGAACATGTCCTCCTTGGCCGTGGTCCAACTCCTGAGGCTTGTCGGCGCTTTGCCTTGGAGCGAAGTTGGGATGCAGTGGTCTTGCAGCATTTGAAGGTCTTTTCTCCTCCAACGGTCTCGGTGCTGTTTCTCGGACACGGAGCACAACTGAGTGGTGGTGAACTTGCACTCTTGCGGCAACTCCCCGCACTGTCGAGTGTTGAGCCAGTCGTGATCCTCGGTGAAGATGGACCTCTCGTTGATGAACTCGTTGACCGAGGCATTGACGTAGAGGTGCTTGAGATGACTGATCGCCTTCGTTCAACGCGGCGAGAAGTGGCGATGCTGTCAAAGTTGAGCCCACACGCGGTCTTTGACTTGTTGAGCTATCTGTTTGCGCTGCGCCAGATCGTTCGCGAGCTGAAGCCCGATGTTGTTCACACCAATACCTTGAAAGCGGCTCTTGTTGGCGGTGTTGTTGGAAGGTTGACTGGCACGCCAGTGGTGTGGCACGTGCGAGACCGCATTGCCAGCGACTATCTCCCAGCCCCAGCAGTGCGACTCGTTCGCTTTGCCAGTCGTTTTCTCCCAACCGCAGTCGTGGCGAATTCCACGTCGACCTTGGCCACGGTTCCTGGTGGGCGAGTGCGAATGGTCATTCCGAGCCCGCTTGATCCTGCGGCAAGTGCTGGGCAGCGCCAAGCAGGACCGCTCAAAGTCACCATGGTCGGTCGACTCTCGCCGTGGAAAGGCCAAGACCTGTTCCTTCAGGCATTTGCGCTGGCCTTTCCAACTGGTGAGATCCGGGCACAAATTGTTGGCGAAGCCCTCTTTGGTGAAGAGGCCTATGCCGCATCCCTCCATGAGTTGGCGGACGAACTCGAGATTGCCGACCGGGTTGATTTTCTTGGCTTTCGCCGTGACGTGGCTGATCTGTTGCGAGGGAGTGAAATCCAAGTGGTGGCCTCTCGGATCCCTGAGCCTTTTGGCAACGTCGTGCTCGAAGGAATGGCGTGCGGCAGTGCGGTGATTGCCCCGAATGCCGGAGGCCCAGCAGAAGTGTTGACCAACGACGTGAATGGCGTGCTGGTTGAACCCGATGATGTTGAGGCGTTGGCCGAAGCGCTCCGTCAACTCGCTGATGATCCTGGACGTAGAGCGCGCTTGGCGAGTGCTGCGCAACATGAAGTGGCGCAATATCGCCCTGAACGACTCGCTGTACGCTACGACGACCTTTACGCAGAAGTGCTTGGACGGACCATTTCATGACGAGTGCACTGCAACTCTCCATTGTGGTGCCGTCGTACAAGCGGCCGGATTTGCTCACGCGCTGTTTGCAGCAGCTGCTTCCGCAACTCGATGGCGTCAGTGGCGGCGTAGAAATTTTGGTAGTTGATGATGGCGGTGGGGAAGCTGGCTTTGCCGCGGAGCTTGACCCTCGCATTTTCTTGCTTCGAAGTGGAGGGGTCGGCCCCGGTCGGGCGCGAAACGTAGGGATTTTCGCAGCGCGTGGTGAAATCATTGCCTTCACTGACGATGATGCGCTGGTGGCTGATGACTGGGTGGCCCAAATCCTCGTGAGCTTTGCTGAGCGGCCTGATGCGCTGGGTGTTCGTGGCCTCGTGCAATCAGTTGCTTACGATCTGATCTACGAGCATTCAGTTGAAGATGCAACGGGAAGCGGGTACTTGACCTGCAACGTTGCCTATCGCGCTCAAGCACTCCGCCAAGTTGGCGGCTTTGATCCTGCGTTCTCGTGGGCTCATGAAGATCGAGATCTCGGTTACCGGATTGAACAACTCGGTCCAGTGCTCTTTGACGAGAGAATCATCATCACCCATCCACCGAGACCCTTCACTGTGAAAGAGTGGGCAAAGCGCGGTCGTTTTATCACCGACGACTGGTTGCTCTACACCCGCTACCCGAGTCAACGTCGAGGTGTTTTGCCCGTTCGCTGGGCGCCGGCCGAGAACCTGGCAAGGCGCTGGATTCGCTGCGCGCGCGATTCCGAGGTGATGAGGCGAAGCCCCAAGCGCTTCTTGCGGGTGTTCGTGCTCGGTGTCTCGCAATTCAGTGTTGGCCTGTACTGCTCGGTCACGAAGCCCTACCGCGCCATTGTCGCCGCGCCACTGCCACGACCTCAGTTCGTCTCACCATTTCGCATTGCGTATGTAGGCCCAGTGCCAAACTCGAAGGTTGGAGGAGCCCCAGGAGTTGCTGGACTGCTGTTTCCTGAACTCATTGCTCGTGGGGCGACGCTTGACTTGTTCTTGCCCATTTCGGTTGAGTCAGATGCAGCAGAACTCGTTGGGCAAATGGCGGGGGTGACCATTCACCGCGTTGAAAGCAAGTTCGCCTTTGGCAAGTGGTACTCATCGCATCCGCTCACGAAAATGATTTCTACTCAAGTGGCAACTGCTCGAGGGAGATCAAAGGCGGCAAAGATTCTCCGGACTCGCCATTTAGAGCGGCCCTTTGACGTGCTGTATCAATTCTCAACGGTTGAACTTTTTGGCCTGAGAGATGATGGACGCCTTCCCCCGATTGTGACCCACCCATCAGTGCATGCCGCTGGTGAACTGCGCTGGCTTCGCAGCGAGCGGGATCTTGCTCGCAGATGCCAAGGGATTCTTCGACCTCTCCTCGTGCGTGTGTGGGTGGCGGCACGGGTCAAGCGCCAGCAGCGAGACATTGCTCGAGCAAGTCGCGTGCTGGCAATTTCAAAGCAGTTTGGCGAATTGCTCTCGGCTGACTACGGCATTGCTCCCTCGAAGGTGACCTTGGCCGAGAATGTCATTGATGTTGAGGCGTTTTCTCCGCCCGCTGGCCCACGAGAGCCTGGTCCTGTTCGAGTGGTGGTGCTTGGTCGCATCACGGTGCGAAAAGGTCTCGAAGACTTGATTGCAGCCACACAGCAATTGAACGACCTTGAAGGTCGCCTCTTCATTGAGGTGATTGGCGACCATTCACTGTGGTCGGACTACCGACCACTGTTGGCTGATCTCAATCCAGCGATTGCAACCTATGTGGGCCATCGTCGTCGAGACCTCGTCCAAGCAACGCTTGGCCGAGCCGATATTCTCGTCCAGGCGTCGCACTACGAGCCGTTTGGACTCACCGTTGCTGAAGCGTTGGCCGAAGGTGTTTTGGTGTTGGCGACCACTGCAGTTGGAGCAGCAGAGCGCCTCGATCCTTTCGTGGCAAGGCTGGTTGAACCGGGTAGTCCAACAGCGCTTGCAGCAGCACTTCGAGATCTCGTTGAGCGGGTTGAAGGCGAAAGTGACACCGAGCGTCACGAGCGCCAACAGCGCTGTCGCGAAGCTGCACTCGAGCGCTATTCGAGCTCAGTGGTTGGCCCCATTGTCCATGCAGTACTCCGTGACGCCGCGCAAGAAGCAACACGAACAACATGAAGATCATGTTGGTGTTAGCCAATGGTGGTGGAGGAGGCATGCAGCGACAGGTCGTGCTCTTGGCCAATGGCTTGAGTGCTTGCGGCCATGGGGTGGTGGTGGTGGTTGGAGGGGGCGAAGCCGTTGACGGCTTGGCTTCGCCAGAGGTTCAACTCATCCGCCTCCCAGAGTTCCGCGGGAGAAGTGGTGGACTGCAGTTCACGGTTGGGCTTCGCCAACTCGTGCGACGTCTTCGTCCCGATGTTGTTCATGGACATGGTCTGCGGCTCGCCATTTCATTGCGCCTTGCCCGCAGGCGAGCCACCCGCGTGCTCGTGACCTCACACGGTATTGACCCGGTGGTTGTGGCCAAACTGCGCTGGCCACTTCGTCTTACTCGCGTTCGGGTCCTGGCTTGCGGTGAGGCACCTCAGCGCCTCTTGGCGAGTATTGGTATTTCCTCGACCATTGTCCCCGTTGGCATTGAAGCCCCGCCGACGGCAAAGACGCCTGAACAATTGCGTGCGCGTTTTCAGATTCGAGATGGAGCTCGCATTGCCGTCTCGGCTATTCGCTTGAGTGCGCAAAAAGATCCTGAGACCATGATTCGAGCCGTGGCAAAGGTGAACAACCTCCATCTCGTGCTCTTTGGCGATGGACCGCTGCTTGAGCCCACGCGCATGCTGGCAACATCACTTGGCGCAGCAGAGCGTATTCATTTTGTTGGCTATGACCGAGAAGCTCGCTCTTGGATGCCAGCAAGCGAGGTGGTGGTGTTGAGTTCAATCTGGGAGGGACACGTCCTCGTTGCTCTTGAAGCAATGGCGGCGGGTGTTCCGCTCGTTGCCACGGCGTGTCCCGGCATTGCTGAGTGGGTGGAGAACGAACACACAGCACTGCTGAGTCCAATGCGCGATGCCGAGGCATTGGCCGAGAATTTGCGCCGAGTGCTAAGGAGTCGTGACCTTGCTCAGCGCCTGATCGCTCAAGGTGCCGAATTGGCAATGCGTCACGGCGCCCAGAAAATGGTTGAGGCACATCTTGGTGTCTATGGCGTCAGCGCCTGAAGAACGCAACACCGTTTCTTGTCACCACGCGCAGGAGTCCTCGCACTGAACCAAACAGCGATGGCAAGAAGCGTCGACGAATCTCTCCGTTGGCAAGTCCAACAACAAATCGGACAACGCCAGGGCACGACGCATCGCCAATAGTGAGTGAAAACAGCACTCGTCGAGCGGCGAGGGACCACGAGCGAACGCCACAGCACAAAACGGCATTGGAAGCAACGTCAGCAATCGATCGCCGTGATGGCGCTACTCGTTGGTCAGAATCAAGGCGACCCCCTGGGGCATGGCGAACAGTGACACTTGGGTCGTAGAGCAACGTGCCGTGCTTGGCGAGATCAAGGCCAATGGCGATCTCGAAGTGCGCTTGTGCGCCCTGGCCGTAAAGGCCGGTTGGAATGCCGAGCAAACTCGCGTCATAGGCGCAGTTCACGCCTTTCAGCATCGAAACTGACCGAACACCACCTGTGCCTGAATGGTGATTGCCGACAAATCGGCCGAACGCACCGATGTTTCCGACGTCGGTGGTCAGCGTGGTTGGCCGAGGGACCCCCTCATCTTCTAAGACATCTCGACCACCAACGCCAACAGCACCGCTGGTCTTCGCCAATTGCTCGAGATCAAAGAGCCACGTTGGCGAAGCAACGGCATCGTCATCAGTAAAGGCAACCCAGTCGCTCGTGCTGGCTAAAAACCCCTTCGTCATTGCCGCCAAGACACCAGTTGCGTCAACGAAGACAATTCTCGCACTGACCGCTGCCTCTTTTGCGACGGTTTGGCTTGCCAGATCATCGCTTCGGGTGACGACAATGACCTCATTGGCGGGTCGCGTCTGGAACGCTAAGCCACTCAGGCATTTGGCCAGTGCTTCTGGGCGCCCATAGGTCGGGATGATGACAGAAAACGTCGTCATGGCTTGGACTTGACGGTGAGAAGTCTGAAGACGCGCAGATGGAGCAACTTGCCAATTGGCTGGGGAAGGATGCCGCTCACATAGTCAAGGTCATCTTGTTCGAGGTACCCGCTCAGGCGCACCCCAAGGGCAAAGCAGAAAGTGAACACCAGCAAGGTCGCCGCTCCATCAATTACCGCTGGTCCCCGTGAGGTCACGGTGTTCGCGTGAATGAGCAGTCCTCCAAGGCGAGCCATGCCTGCTGAAAGTAACGCAATGGTCAACCCTGGCGCATACCACCGCCACAACACTTCTTTGAGGGTGCTTTCAAGCAGTTGGGTGTAGCGCTTCATGAGCACGGTGGTCTGCAGTGCCGAGGCGACCATGGTGCCAATCAACACGCCGGTGAGGCCGAAGGGGAAAACAAGCGCAAGGGTGAGTGCAAGGTTCACCACGAGTGAAATGGCTTTGGCTTTGGCGCCAATGCCAGCTTTGCCGAGTGCCACAATCACAATTGATGAGTTAAAGCGAGCGGCATTGATGAGTTGCAATCCGGCGAGAAGGCACAGTGCGCCATCGATGCCAACATAAGGCTTTCCAAGCCATGCCACGCTCAATTCGGGTGCAGCAGCAAGGAGTGCTCCGCCAGCAAAGAAGGCAATGAGCCCCAAATACCTCGATGCCTGAATTGCCGGGCGACGAACCTCATCAATAGATGATCGGCGATTGGCTACCGCAGAAAACGTCTGGAGGAGCGACTGTTGGGGCACAGCAACGAGATAGGCAATTTGTCCAGCGGCTCGGTTGGCGAGTTGATAGAGCCCTGAGGCACCAACAGAGACAAAGCGTCCAATGATGATGGGGTCGGTGTCGTAGTTGAGCGCATCCAAGATGCTTGAGAGCTGCACGAGGCCGCCAAAACGCAAGAGTTCGCCGAGACGCTTGGCTCCCAAGGTGAATGGGTTGGCAATGACGCGCCCGTGACGTCGCCAAATGGCGATGACCGTTGCAAGACAAACAATGCCAGTTTGGACCGATGAGGCAATGGCAAGACCCCAGATGCCGTAGCCGGCAATGAGGACGCCAACAACCACTGCGGCATAGGCAAAGCGACTGATGAGTCCAATCACCGTGACGAGCCACTGCTCACCTGCAGCAATGAGTCGACATCCAAGAATTGCGCTTGCGGCGGTAATGAACAGGTAGAGGTAGCCCCAGACGAAGAACTGTTGAGCGGTGTGGATCAGTGCAGGCGACAACAGTGCCCCGGTTGCTGAGTGCAAGCTCCCGGTGAGGGCGGGGATGACGATGAACAGGAGTGGCGCCAACGCGACGCCAATCGAGAGCCACACCATGAGGCCAAAGGTCGACAGTCTGGCCGATAAGTGCTGGTCGTTGTCGTCGCTACTCGAGTAGCGAATGACGATGAGTCCAAGTCCTGGGTCAAGGACTGAGATGAAGGCCACGGTGGTCGTCACAAAGCCGTAGAGCCCGAACAGCACGAGGCCAAGGCGTCCCAAAATAAATGGGGTCAGGACAAAGCCAAGGGCGACAATGAGCGCTTGGGCCACAGCAACAACCGTGGAATTGAGCGCAACCGATCTCCCTGAAGCTGAAGAGGAGGCGAGTTCGCTCGATGCAGTTGGCTCTCGGCTCGCTTCATCCACCGGCAAAGTCTCGCAGAGCCCACGGCGCGAGTGGCGTACAACGGAACGGTAGCCTCGAAGTGTGGAAGCCCACCGAGCTCAGCGTCTGCTCATCGTGAGCCACCCGGCGGTCGTGGTGACGAATCAAGCCGTGTTCGCTGAACTCGCTGCGCAAGGTTTTGATATCCACCTCGTGACCCCTCGCAGGTGGCGAAACGAGTACACGAACGGTGTCTTTGACGCCCCTACTGATCCAGCGCTCCATGGGCGCCACCTCAAGCTTTCAGTCTTTGGGATCGGAAAACCTCAACGCCATCTCTACCTCTTCTCGGTGGGGTCAACCTTAAGAAAAGTGCGCCCCGACGTCATTTACATTGAAGAAGAGTGCTTTTCACTTCCTGCTGCTCAGTGGGCATCTGCAGCAAAGCGACGAGGAATTCCCTTCGGCCTTCAAGCCTGGGAGAACTTGGACCGACCCCTGCCTTGGCCAATCAAAAAACTCCGTTCTTTTGTGCTGCGAGCCTGTTCGTTCGTCGTGGCGCGCACCCCTGCGGCCAAAGCAATGGTTGAACAGTGGGGAACGACGGCAACGGTCAAGGTGGTTGGGAGTCCCGTTCCCTCTGCGTACGTGTCAACTCCGGCATCGCACGAGGGGTTTGTCGTTGGTGGAGCAGGTCGACTCGTTGAGCAAAAGGGCTTCGGCCTCGTCGCAGAAGCAGTGAAACGGCTTCCTGGTGCAAGTCTTCGCCTTGCAGGTGACGGACCGTTGCGATCTGAACTTGAAGCTCTTGGGGCAGAAGTCGTGACGACCTATACCCATGAAACCATGCCCGAGTTCTTTCGTTCCGTTGACGTGATGGTGCTGTTCTCCGTGCCAACTTCAACATGGGCTGAACAATTCGGGCGGGTCCTTGTAGAGGCACTCGCACAAGAAATTCCCGTGATTGGTTCAACTTGTGGGGAAATCCCTTGGGTGATTGCCACAACTGGTGGTGGCATCGTGGTGGAGCATGGCGACGTCGAAGGACTGGTCGAAGCGCTGACCACCCTCAGCAAAGATCCTGAGTTGCGGCAACGCTTGGGAGATTCTGGTCGCAAGTGTGTTGAAGAACACTTCAGTGTTTTGTCAGCTGCTTCTGGGCTAGTCGAGCTTGCTCAGCTTCAGGTTTAGGCCAACACTGCAGCCACTTGTTCGTGCATCTGTCGAGCAAAGCGTTCCTTTGAGAAGGCGCCCGCGTGGCTGAGAATTTGAGGACTCGAGAAGTTGATCTTGGAGAACTCGTGAAGTGCGCAAACTAACGCTTCGACGGTTGCCGCATCCACGTGAAGGCCAGTTTCTCCATTTCGCACGGTATCGAGGTAACCCCCAGCACCGAGGGCGAGCGTTGGTTTCCCAAAGGCAGCGGCCTCAATGGGGGAGAGCCCGTAGTCCTCGTAGCTCATGGCAACATGCGCCACACAGTTGGCATAACACCACCGGAGGATTGCATCATCAACGGTGCCAAGAAAATGCACCTGAGGAGAGGCAAATCGTTCGAGATCGTTGCGCAATGGTCCATCACCAACAACGACGACTTCGTGACCGGTTTGTTGCGCTGCGGCGAGGGTGAGATGCACATTCTTATAAGAAAGCAAGCGAGCAACGACCAGCAAGAATCCCGGTTCAATGTCGCGCGGTGCTCGCTGTTCGCCATTGACGTCAAGCGACAGCGGCGGATGCACGATTGTGGCGTCAATGCCATATGCCTCGCGCACCATCTCTTTCGTGGCGGTGGAATTGACCACATACGCATCAGCAGAGTGGGCAGCTTTTTGATCCCAGCGCTTGAGCAGCGGGGCGAGTGCCGCTAACGCAGTGCGCTGGGCGACTCCTGATTCTTGCAAGTAGCGATCTCGCTGGTAGAGCCATCGAGCTGGAGCATGGCAATAGACAATCTTTGCTCCCGTCACGTTCACGCCATGAGCCCATCCGCTTGATGAGCAGATGGCAACGTCTGCATCAACGGTCATGCGAGAGAACAACGGTGCATAGAGCGCAAGGGCCAGACGATGGTGGCGACGAAGAAGCGAGAGGCGATTGAGCGGCGAAGAGGTGATGTCGAGTTGTTGAAACTCGGGGAACGTCGAGGTTGGCTCAAACAGCGAGGTGAACAGCGGTGCTTTCGGAAACGCAGCAGCGAGATCAACAACGACTCGTTCAGCCCCACCGCGTTGGGTCAGGTAGTCATGGACCAGTGCTACCTCTGGCGTTGACTTAGAAGGCACCGAGTCCCTTGAGCATGGTGCGTGGCGTGTCCCACAAGATCTTGACGTCCCACCACATTGACCAAGACGCAACATAGAGATAATCGAACTCTTCGAGATCTCCAGCGGAGAGATTGTTTCGGCCAGAAACCTGCCAGAGACCGGTAATGCCAGGTCGCACTTCGTAGCGCCGAGACTGCCAGCCACTCCCTTCGGTTGATTCGTTGGGGGTGAACGGCCGGGGGCCAACAATGGACATTGATCCAACAAAGACGTTCAGCAACTGCGGTAGCTCGTCGAGTCCACTGCGCCGAAGCAGTCGTCCAGGTCGGGTAATGCGGTCATCTTCTTGGAGCTTGCCCCGAGTTTCGTACAAGGGAGCGGTCGGGTCATGAGCCACTTGACCAGTCGCCGATGCAGGGGCCTCATGCATGGTTCGGAACTTCAAAATCGTGAAGGGTTTTCCCCCTCGGCCAACACGTCGTTGGCGATAGAGAATTGGACCCTTCGACGTGGTTGCCACAACAATGGCAAAGACCAAGAGCACCGGAGAGAGCACGAGCAGCAAGATTGTTGACACCACAAGGTCAAAGGTGCGCTTCACAGCTTTGTCAATCCGAGTCATTACCATTGGTGCAGCTTCAATGGTAGGCAGACCGGACAACTCGGTGAAGGTGCTTCGCCAACTGAGCAATTCAAATGACCGTGGCACGAAGGTCAACTGCACCTCATTTTGAACGTGTCGCAAGACGTCAACGACAACTGCCACAGGGAGATCAAAGTCGCCGACCAAAACCTGGTCAACCGCGTGAGTTGCACAAATTTGTTGGAGGTCGTCCAAGTGGCCAAGGCCCTCATCAGGGCGAAGCGGCGTTGCAGGAATCCAACCAATGACTTGAAAGCAGCCCTGCAATTCCAAGTGGGTGATGAATCGCTTGACATTGACGCCGCTGTCGATGATCACGACCCGAATTGGGTGGCGGCGAAGGATGGCGTGGCGATGAATCGAGCGAGCAACGGGGATGAGGAAGGTGGACAGCACAATGGCCGAAAGCACGTGGTTGGCATTGACTTGCCGTTGATCAAGTGCTCGGTGCACAATCGTCGAAAGGGCAATGGAGAACAATCCGCCTACGCCAATGGCGAAGAAGAACGAATTCATGAGCGTGAAGGTTGATTGCGACCCGAGACGCCCAACGCGACGGTAGTTTCCCGACATCATGAGACCGAGGACGACGCCAAGTGGAAAGAACGACTGGTGGCCGATGTTGGCCCAAAAGTAAGGCAGGCCATTGGTGGCAACGGTGGAGAGGGCCGAAACGGCAACGAGACCAAGGGCTGAAGCAATGGTGGCCGCCACGTAGTCAATGGCCACAAGCTGGGCGGTGAAGACGTGGGAGTTGATGCGATTTCGCCTCGGGGCCGTGGCATCAGTATCGACGTTGAGGGGCTCAATAGCCTTCACTGGCCTCGCCGCCGTTCTTCCGAGATTCATCTACGCGCCCCTAGCGGTGGCCCCGAGTTAACGGGTTTCACCTGCTCCAACGTTAGCCAACGACGACGTCGTCGTTGTTCCAATACGCGCGCATCTCAGCGATTTCACCGACTTCGTTGAACAAAAAGGTCTCAATTCCTGAAATGGTGACGGTCGCACCCTCCATTTCGACCTGAACGGTGAAGCAATAGGCGACGTGGTTTTCGACGCCGTGAATGTCTGTTGGGGTGAAGGTGACGGACTTCGCGCTTGACACCACTCCCGCCCATGAAGCGTGAACTTCAGCTCGCCCATGACAGGCAGGCTGGCCAATGGGGTCTTCGCGGACGCAATCCTCGGCGAACAGGGCCGCGTAGGCGTCAACATCCATTGATGAGGTCACCGTTGCGTAACGTTCGACGAGTGCGTTGAGGTCAAGAGCTTCTGGCATTTCAGGATCCTCCTACAAGATGGGCGCCACCGTCGACAACAATGGTTGAACCAGTTGTTGCTCGAAGGAGCGGGGACAACAACATCGCACACGCTTCAGCAACTGGTTGAGCGTCTTGTGCATCCCAACCAAGTGGGGCAATTGCGCTGAAATGGTCTGCGGCTCTCGCGAGTGAAGTAATTTGCCGAGCAGCAGCCGTTCGAAGCGGTCCGGCATCGACTTGATTCACCCGAATGCCTAAGGGGCCAAGCTCAACGGCCAAATGCTTCACAATGCTCTCTAAGGTGCCCTTGGCAATGCCCATCCAGCCATATCCCGGCCAGACTCGATGGGGTGAAAAGGTGAGGGCGACGAGAGAAGCACTCTCGCTCGCTCGGGCAAGTTGAGGAGAAAGGGCATAGGCAAGACTCGACAACGCCAGTGCTGAAGTCGTCAGTGTTTCTGCAACTTCGTTCGCTGTCGCTCGGCTCAAGTCGCTGTTGAGTGCCTCTTTTGGTGCTCCAGCAATGGCAAATAACGCGCCGTCAAGTACGTCGGTGTGCTGCATCACTTGATCAGCCAACTCCTCGGCTCCTGTTGGAGACGAAGCGTCATAGTTGAGGACCGGAATCTCAAGACCAACACTATGAAGCGTGCGGAGCGTGGTCGCCCGAGCCCGATCAAAACTGGTGGCCAGGATGGTTGCCCCGTCTTGGTGAACCAGGCGAGCTACTGAGGTAGCAATCGAGCGTTTCGTCAAGACGCCGGTGATGAGGTAGGTCTTGCCATCGTGAACTCCCACTTTTTCATGGTACTTCGGTGCTTGGGAGTAGGGGTACTTGCGCGAGAATGAATAACATGAAGATTGGAATCTTGGGCGGTACGGGACCTGCAGGACGGGGACTGGCAGTGCGCTTAGCGAGTGTTGGTCACGAGGTCATCATTGGCTCTCGCGACGGCGAGCGAGCTGAGGCAGTTGCCGGCGAAGTCCGAGAGCGAGCCGCTGGCCGTGCAAACGGCGTTCTTGGCGCACTCAACGAGCAAGCTGCTCAAGCCGATCTCGTGATCTTGGCAACTCCTTGGGACAGTGCGCTGCAAACCGTGCAGGCGCTTCGTCAGCCACTCGCCGGCAAAATTGTGATCTCCATGGTCAATGCACTGGTGAAAAACGGTCGCGAAATGCTGCCGATGTACCCACCTCGTGGTTCGGTCGCCGAAATGGTCCAAGCAGCGCTGCCAGATTCGATCATCGCTGCGTCGTTCCACCACTTGCCAGCGGGAATGATGGAGAACCTCGACTCTGGCCTCGAAGCCGACGTACTGGTGTGTTCTGATCACAAGTCCGCCACCGAGACGACGATTGGAATGCTTGACGGCATTGCTGGACTTCGCGCGCTTGATGCAGGTTCGCTGGCGCAAGCCGCCGCCATTGAGGCGTTCACCGCGGTAGCGATCACGCTCAACATTCGGTACAAGACGCATTCAACGCTCAAGATGGCTGGCCTCTAGCGAGATGTCGATTCGCCTTTACGACACGGCAAGAGGTGGAGTCTTCCCCCTCACTCCGGGACCAACAGCAACCTTGTACTCGTGCGGCATTACGCCATATGACTCTGCTCATCTTGGCCACGCGTACGTGTATCTCGTCTTTGATGTGCTCTCTCGCCGACTCATTGATCTTGGCCATGATGTTCGCTGCGTGCGCAATGTCACCGATGTTGATGATGATCTCTTACGAAAAGCGCGCGAACTTGGTGTCCATTACCTCGATCTCGCAGCACGCGAGATTGCAAAGTTTGACCGCGACATGGCCCTGCTCAACTTGCTGCCGGTTGCGGTGGAACCAAGGGCCACCTCGGCAATTCCGGAGATCTTGAAGCTCATTGCGAGCGCAGTCGACAATGGAAATGCCTATGTGTCAAATGGCTCGGTGTACTTCGATGTGTCGACCTTTTCCTCTTTTGGTGAGGTCAGCCATTACGACCGGGCAACCATGTTGGAGCTGGCCGCAATCCACGGTGGCAACGTCGACGACCCACAAAAAGATGATCCTTTGGATTTCGTGCTGTGGCAACCATCACAGCCCGACGAGCCCGCATGGGAGTCGCTGTGGGGGCCGGGTCGACCTGGTTGGCACATTGAGTGCTCGGCGCTTGCTCTCCGAGAAATCGGAGCGTCATTGGACGTCCATGGAGGGGGCCGAGACCTCGTATTTCCCCATCACGAATGCGAGACTGCTCAGTCTGAGTCAGTCACTCATGAGCCCTTTGTCGGCCACTGGCTTCACGTGGGCCTCGTCGGACTCGACGGTACAAAGATGTCGAAGTCGCTTGGCAACTTGGTCTTTGTTGAAGAACTCGTAGCCCATAGCGAACCAACTGCGGTTCGCACTGCGTTGCTCGATCATCACTACCGAACCGACTGGGACTGGACGAGCGAAGATCTCGAACGAGCAGTGAATCGTCTTGCCCTCTGGCGCTCTGCAACCGGCGGAAACGGTGAAGGAGCGCTCGAGCAAGTGCGGGCAGCACTCGACAATGACCTCGATACCCGAGCGGCGCTCGTCGCGATGGACAATGCCGCAGGTCAAGGCCTGTCGGTGGGTCAAGCTGCTTTGCTCCTCGGCGTTAGCCTGTAACCCACAAAGTTCTTCTCACTTCTCTTAAAGGAGCCTCATGGCCTCGCAACTCACCGTCACGCTTCCTGACGGCAGCGCTCGCGAACTCGACAGCGGCGCGACCATTGCCGATCTCGCTGCGTCGATTGGCCCGCGACTCGCCAAAGCGGCGCTTGCTGGCACGAAGAACGGTGAACTCGTTGACTTGTCAACCGTGCTCGACAATGGCGATGCGGTGAGCGTGGTCACCCCAACAATGCCTGAAGGGCGCGAAGTGCTGCGGCACTCGACCGCCCACGTGCTTGCGCAAGCGGTGACTCGACTGTGGCCAGGGGCCAAGTATGCAATTGGCCCAGTGATCGCAGACGGGTTTTACTACGACTTTGATCTCCCTGACGGAGCTCGATTCTCTGACAGCGACCTTGAGCGCATTGAAGCGACCATGCGCCAAATTGT
>CANGPX010000015.1 GCA_947456095.1 Acidimicrobiaceae bacterium | reverse complement strand
GTCTTCACGCCAACACCTGAGTTATAGGGTCCAACGATGCCGTCCAAGTGGCTGGCAATCGCCGCGTTGACCGCAGCTACGCCCTTGATTGGGTCTGCCTGGTCGTCAATGGGAACAATGGCAATGTCGCGACCAAGCACCCCGCCTGCAGCGTTGGCTTGAGCAGCAGCAAGTTGTGCACCCTCAAGCATTCCCTGGCCAAGCGTCGACTGATCTCCTGAAAGTGGAGCTTCGAGTCCAATACGCCACGTTGGCCGATCGCTTGAGCCTTCAATCACAACGAAGACTCCAAGGACGAGCAAGAGCACGACTGCGAGCGCAAGGAGTGGCTTTTTTGTACCGGTCATGAAATTCCCCCAATGGGCGACAAGGTCGCGTGAATCTCATCAGCATTACATAAGGCCCTTCGGCTCCTTGGGGATACCTGCTGGCTCGCTATGGGTTTGCAACGCTCGAAGGTGGGAAGAACAAGAGCAGCGCATGGGTCGCCTCGGGGGCCCAGAAACAGATCTTGCCCGGCAATTTCGTGCCCTCCAATTGATGACGCTCGATACCTCAATGGCAACACCTTGTTCGTCGACGGTGGCAGTCGCCTCAGTGGAGTCCACTCGGTGCCTGACTTTTCGAACTGAGCAGTTGAACAGCTGAAGTACGGTTCGTGACGTGACCATGCTTGTTGACCTTGAACGCGTGGGCGTACTTGCAGCGGATCGACCGCTTTTTACTGACCTCTCCCTCACCGTGCATCACGGCGACCGCATTGGTGTCGTTGGCATTAACGGAACGGGCAAATCAACCCTGCTTCGGGTGATCACTGGTGACCTCGAACCCAACTCAGGCGTCGTTCGTCGGGGTCGAGGCGTTCGCATTGCCGCACTCACCCAGCAGCCAAGCCTGCCCGCCACTACGGTCCGAGAAGTCATTGGAGCAAGTTGGGAAGCCGAAGCGGCGATTGATCGATTATCCATGACTGATGCACTCGACCTCCATGTCACCCAACTTTCCGGCGGTCAAGCAAAACGAGTCGCCCTCGCTCAAGTCGTTGCGGCCGAGAGTGAACTGCTGATCTTGGATGAGCCAACCAACCACTTAGACCTTGCGGGAATTTCCTGGCTTGAACAGTGGTTGGCGAACTATCGAGGTGGCCTCGTCATCGTCAGCCATGACCGATATCTGCTTGATCGGGTGACAACCAAGATGCTCGAGCTCGATCGGGCCTCATCGTTTTTGCACCATGGCGGCTACAGCTCCTACTTAGAAGCCAAGGCGCGACGCGAAGAACTGAGTGCATCGGCAGAAGCCACCCGTCGTAACTTGGCGAAAACCGAACTCGCGTGGCTTCGTCGTGGAGCAAAAGCAAGAACCCGCAAGCCACAAGCGCGTATTGACGCGGCGCTTGCACTCATTGAAGGTCGCCCCGAGGCTTCGGCTCGACCGGGGGACTTGGAACTGATTGCTGCGATGCCACGACTTGGTCGACAGGTGGTTGACCTTCTCGGAGTCTCCGTCACCCTTCCTGGTGGCAAGACCGTACTCAGCGGAGTTTCTCGCCAAATTGGCCAAGCAGAACGCATTGGCATCATTGGGCTCAACGGAGCAGGAAAATCCACCTTGCTTGACTGCATTGCCGGGAGGCGAACCCCAACTGCTGGTTCGGTGACTCTTGGCACAACGGTCGTTGTTGGCTACTACGACCAGCACGGCACTGAACTCAATCCAAGTCTGAGGGTTCGAGAAGTGGTAGCTGGACCGCATCGCCCACCTGGGTCGCCTGAAGATCTCTCCCTTATGCAGCGCTTTTGGTTCACTGGCAACCTCCCTTTTACCTCGGTTCGCGATCTATCTGGTGGTGAGCGACGACGACTGCAACTCTTGGCTCTTCTTGCCACGCAGCCCAATGTGCTCTTGCTCGACGAACCAACAAATGACCTTGACTTGGAAACCCTTCGCACCTTGGAAGAGTTCCTCGATACCTGGCCCGGCACCGCATTCATTGTCAGCCACGATCGAGCATTTTTGGAGCGCACCTGTGAGGTCTTGTTGGCGCTCAACGACCAAGGCCACATGATCGAGCTCTCAGGAGATATTGACGGGTGGCTGAAAACCACAACCAGCCAGACCCCTTCGACGATGCGAGGCACAACGTCGCCAACAAGTGACAGACCTTCGTCAAACAAACGGCTCCGTGAACTCGAAAAGCTGATCGCCAAACTCGAACGGCAGTACACCAAGTTGAGCGAGCAGCTCCTGAGCACGACGGATCGTGATGAGTCGAAAAGCCGAGGTGACGAACTCAAGCGGATTCGCCAAGAACTCGACTTGGCTGAACTTGAGTGGCTAGAACTCGCGACCGGCGAGTAGTCCACCGCCTGATGGCTCATCATCAGTACCCTGTACGTTGTTCACCTTGAGGAGGCCCCAATGTCCAATACCGCCATTGTCGTAAAGCGCATTCCTGCATCACTTCTTTGGCAGGTGCAGCTGTTCGTCGGACTCGTGACCACAGTGCTCGGCATCCTGCTCACCTTCCACCCAACGGGAACCTTGTCGTTTGTCATGGTGGTTGTTGGAATTGGCATTGTGCTCGGCGGCGTGTTGTCGCTGATTTCTGCGCTGAGTCCCGATGACGCTCACCGCGCGCTGCACAGCGTTGGTGGTGTGGTGCAAATCATTGTTGGCGTCTTACTCCTGCGTCACCTGCACTGGGGCTTGGCCGTCATTGGTCTGCTGATTGGTGTGAGCTGGATCATTCAGGGCCTTGCTGCGCTCATTGCTGGGTTGTTTGGAGTCGCCAAGTCGCGCATTTGGGCGATTGTGTTTGGCGCCATCAGCCTGATTGCCGGAATTGTTGTTGTCGTGGCGCCGATTCACTCCACGAAGACGCTTGCGATTCTGCTCGGAATCTGGTTCCTCATCCTCGGCGTCATTCAAGTGATCAGTGGTTTCGTCCTTCGGACCCTGGCCAAAGACGCAGCTTGAAGCTGAGGCGTTTTCTCATCCCCAGCCACGCTGAAGGACACTGACAGACCACCTCTGCGAGCAAACAGATGGTGAAATGAGACCTTGTTCATGAACCAGCGCAGCTGTTGGACTCGAGCGCTCAAGGACTCTTCGCAAATTCTTCTTGTTTTCTAAGAATCTTCACCGCAGGGTTCACTCACCGAGGGTTCCGCAAATCGACTCCATCGCACTCGATATCCGTCGGGGCAACCAAGCGATGAGAGGCGACAAGCCACCAGAGGTTTGAGTTGGCAATCTGGAGGTAGGTGTCTCTCCTCGCTGAGGAGGATTCATGTCCAGCACCATCCACGAAGCAGCAGTTCCAACAGAGCAAAGTGACGCCACCGTTCACGTTGGGGCAAAGGGGACGGCACCTCAAGCGGAAGTTCAGCATCATCGAGAAATTCATCCGACAAGAGCAATGGTTGAAGTAGCCCTTGTTGTCGTTCTTGCCGTGAGTGGTGCACTCCTTGTCGGCGTGGCGAGTTCTGCAACCTCGGCGGTCAATTCCCAACTGACGGCAGAAGGACTTCATTTTCCTGCAGCGAGTCCAGTGTTCTCCTCAGCGTTGTTTCCTGCCGCGTACAGTCATGCCGGTCAACTGGTGAACACCGGACCTTTGGCTGACATCTACGCCAACGGCTACCTAGCTCCAGGAATTTCCTTTCTTTCCGGTGGGAAAACAGCGGCGGAAATTGGCGCACTAGCCCAGGCAAACCCGACAAATGCCACCTTGCAGGCGCAAGCGGCGCAGGTGTTTGAAGCCTCCACAACCAAGGGGCTGCTCTTGTCGACTTCAGCATGGTCACACCTGGCTTCGCAACTGCTGTTTGGTGGCATTGTCCTGCTCATCGGAGCGGCGCTGCTCATGTTGGTGACCGTTGTTGACGTGATGACGAGGCAACGCCGAGTGCAAAGCCCTGAGAGGCAATAACGGTGCTGTGAAGTACACGAAGTGTTGAGGGGAAGTGGCGGCAGATCGATTGATCTCGAGACGCCAGCGAGGTGGTGGGCAAACAAGGTCCCACTCACGCGAGACCACTTTCCCCTCTACGCTCGCCGTTGTGCGAAGGACCGCCGGTGGACTCATTTTTCTTGCTGGTGTGGTCGTCATTTCCGGATTGCTCCTGAGTCATCGCACGAGCACTCACAACTCGCAAGAGGTGCTCATTGCTGTTGGTGACTCCTACGCCGCTGGCTATCAGCCGCAGGACCCGAGTGGTGCCGCCACCCTCCACGGATTTGTCGACCGGCTCGCTCCACTGCTTGAGGAGAAGCACCCCCCAACCGTGCTCAATTTCGCCTGCAGTGGAGCAACAACCGCCAGCGTTGCTCAAACCTTGGGCTGCACCACTGGAGCGCGAGCGAACAATTCACCGCCGTACACAACAACGCAACTCACCGCGGCAACACAAGCAGTGTCAGCACACGCTGATCACATCAGCGCCATCGTGGTTGCCCTTGGGGCAAATGACTTCGCAAGATGCGCGAGTGAGGCCTTGGTTGATTCGTGCATCTCGAGCGAGGCTGCAGGAGTTGAACTGCGGCTCCGCCGAATCATTACAGCCCTGCGCAACGCTGCTGGCCCGTCGACACCAATAGTTGGGATCACGTATCCAAATGTTGGGCTCATTGCTTGGCTCGCTCAACCGCCACGGCCAGATGATGCCGTCCACGCACAACAACTCATCGCCGGCCAGATCAACCCCGCCATCTTCTCCGCCTACAAGGGTCTGGCCATCGTCGCTGACGTCACCACCGCAAGTGGGGGCCTTGACCGCTTGCCGAGTGCCACAGGTGGGCCAGTGCCACCTTCAGTGACGAAGCTCTGTCAGATCACCTGGATGTGCACGAACACAGACCTGCATCTCACTGACGCCGGTCAAGACTTAGTCGCACACCTCATTGCACAGCGCCTGAGCGAGGCGAGAGGGTAAAACGTTACGCACCAAGGGTGCGGAAGAACCCATCGGGGGCAAGGACATCTTCTGGAGTCAGCTCAGCAAGCGACGCCTTGCCGAGGCCGAGCATCGTGGCGTCAATGCCACCACGCAACACATCGAGCACATTTTCGACACCAGCTTGACCATTGGCGGCAAGCCCCCACAGATAGGCACGGCCAATCATGACCGCCTTGGCACCGAGCGCAACTGCTTTCACGACATCACTGCCACGTCGAATGCCGCCGTCCAAGAGCACTTCAATGTCACTGCCAACTGCGGCAACGATGCCGGGAAGTGAGCGAATGGGGGCTGGGGTTGAGTCCAAGTTATTCCCACCATGGTTTGATACCGACAGTGCAGTTGCCCCACAGTCGACCACGCGCTTTGCATCATCGACCCGACAGACGCCTTTGACCATGAAGGGGCCTTCCCACTGGCTGCGAAGCCAAGCAAGGTCTTCCCACGTCGGCAGATCGCTTTGCATCCACTCGTAGTACGCGCCAAAGAACGTTGGAGGCTTCGTTCCAACAGGAGCCATATTTGGGGTGGTGAGGTCTGGCAAGTGCCCTGACTTCACGAAACTCCAAAGCCAGCCTGGACGAGCCAAGACCTCTGGAGCCAACTTCGCCATGGTCTTCAGGTCCAACTTCTCGGGGATCCAAGGACTCCCCCAGTCACGACCATTAGAAAATGACCAGTCAAGGGTCACAATGATGCCTTTGGCGCCAGCGGCTTTTGCCCGCTCCAAGCGCTGCACCAGCGTGTCTTTGTCGCCCGACCAGTAAATCTGGAAGAAGACCTTGTCGTTGACTGCTGCGACTTCTTCAATGGATTTACTGGCGAAAGAACTGAGTCCCATTGCCACGCCGCGATTTGCAGCTGCTCGAGCTACTGCGACCTCACCGTAGGGGTCAACAGCTTGCACACCTGTTGGAGAGATGAGCACTGGCATGGACACGTCTTGGCCAAGCACGGTCGTTGCCATGTTGCGCTCACGAGGGAGGTTCGCCATATGAGGGGCCAAGCCCAACAGGTCAAATGCTGAGGTGTTGTCTTTCAGCGTCACACCTTTTTCAGCACCGGCAATGAGCGCGCCGTAGACGGACTTTGGCAGACGCTTCTCTGCTCGCCGTTGGGCAACAGCGACGCTCTCGAACCATTCACCAGCCACGTCGAACCTCCTCAAGGGACAAGTCGATGCTACCGGCTCCCCATACCCCGCTCCTGCGCATCTAGCCGTGCTACGTTCCCGCCATGAGTGATGCCACGTGGAGAGCTGTTCTCGTCGGGTTCTCTGTCTGTGCTGGGCTCTCGGTTGGCTCGTTTCTCAACGTCGTGATCTACCGAGTCCCCCGGGGACTTTCCGTCGTGCGACCACGATCGTTCTGCCCGAACTGCGACCGAGAACTCACCGCTTTTGAAAATATCCCCGTGTTGTCTTATCTCGTGTTGCGAGGCAGATGTCGCACCTGCAGCGCGAAAATTGCCCCTCGCTACCCACTCATTGAAAGCGCAACTGCACTGCTGTTTGTCGGCTTAAGCCTTGAGTTCAGCCGCGACCCACGACTGCCAGCGCTGTGGATCTTCGTCAGCGGTGCCTTGGCGCTTTCGGTGATTGACCTTGAAACCTTGCGCCTGCCCACCCCAATTGTGCGGTGGCACTTCGGCCTCGTGGCTGTGGCCCTGCTCACTTCGGCACTCGCCACCGAGTCGGTCAAGCACTGCCTTGTTGCCCTTGGTTGCATGGCGTTTTGGGGAGGCTCCTTTGCCATTGTTGCCTTCGTTGCCCCGGGGAAACTCGGTGGAGGAGACGTTCGCTTTGCCTATGTGCTCGGGCTCACGACCGGCGCCTTTGGTGTGGGCACGATGCTCGTTGGTTACTTCGCTGCAAGCTTTCTCGGACTCGTCGTGAGTCTGTTGCTCATTGCTCGAGGCAAGATGGACACAAAACAACCGCTGCCGTTTGGCTGCTACTTGGCAGCTGGGGCAACGCTTGCCATCTTTCTTTCGCCACTGCTTCCAGCGCGTTTCCAGCTCTAGCGGAGCAACTCCACCCGGAAGCCATCAACAGCAACGGGATCTTCGGGCAGCCGCACGGCGAGCCGGGCAATCACCCTTCGGGCCGTGAAAAGACCAAGTGTGGCCCGAATGAGTTCTTCTTTCGTCACCCCATCAAGTTCTGCCTCAAGAATGCGGTCAACTCCAGGGAGTGCCGACAGCGCCTCAAAAGCAACGCTCAAGCCCTCGTCACTGCGAAGATCGCTCACCGCTCCGCCCGTTACCTGAAAGAGCGAGAGTTCTGGCAGATACTCAAACACTGTGCGTTGATGACGAGAAGCAATCGTGCCAGTGACTTCTTGTCGACGCCTTTTCATCAACGGGCGAAGCGTGGCCTCAATCGCTTGCTTTCGCGCCACCTTTGGATCAACACCAATGAGGTCTCGGCAGGCAAGGTCGCAAGCTCTGTTGCCCTTCTTTGCCGAAGCAACATCACCGATAGCAGCGTTGAGGCCAACCGTGTCAAAACGTGGTCGACCCTCAACGGCGCGAGCGAGATCAGTGAAGACCCTTGGGGGATCGGGAACAAACGCTCCACCTCGCATCTTTGCCGCCACAACGAGCCAGCCAGATTCAACGGGATGGACCGCACCAACAACAGTGAACGGGTGACCGCCAATCGTGGTGGGACTCACGTCGCCTTGGTGCCTCCACCTTGGCGAAGGATGGACGTCACTTCATCAGGGCGATTCGAAGCCGCAAGTGCATCATCGAGGTTGACAATGCCGCTTGCAACCAAGCCGGCCAAACTTGCTTCGAGGGTGCACATTCCTTCACGCTGACCTGTCCGCAAGACATTCGAGATCTGATTCGACCGGCCTTCACGGATCAGATTTCGCACCGGAGGTGTTGCAAGCAAGATCTCATAGGCAGCCACGAGGCCACCCCCAATTCGCTTCACCAGGCGCTGCGATACCACTGCTGCGAGCGACGCCGCAAGTTGCGTCCGACCGATTTCTTCTCGACCAAGAGGGAACACATCAATAATGCGATCAACGGTTTGGGCCGCATCGTTCGTGTGCAAGGTGGACAGTACTAAGTGCCCGGTTTCAGCCATGGTCATGGCAATCCCAACAGACTCCGCGTCGCGCATCTCGCCAACAAGCAACACATCAGGGTCTTCGCGAAGGGCCGCGCGCAGGGCTCGATCAAAACTTGGGGCATCCTGGCCGATTTCTCGTTGCAACACGGCAGAGCGCTGGTGGGGGTGGACGTATTCAATCGGGTCTTCAATTGTCAAGATGACCCCGGGACGCGTCTCGTTGATGCGATTGATGAGTGCTGCGAGCGTCGTTGATTTTCCGCTTCCTGTTGGTCCAGTCACGAGCACCAGCCCTTGCTGCAGATTGGCCAGTTGGCCAAAGACCGGGGGCAGCGCAAGTGCCTCAAAGGTGGGGACAATCAGGGGAATGATTCGCATGGCCACCGCCATTTGCGCCTGTTGGGTGAACGCACTCCCGCGAAGTCGAGCTTGGTTTCGCCAGGTCAAGGCAAAGTCGACATCTCGCTGTTCATCAAGGATCTTGAGTTGCACGGGGTCAAGGAGTCCACGCACGAAGTTTTCAATCTCAGTCGCCGACAGCACAGGGGCTCCGGTTAAGGGGAAGACCTCACCGGCTAACCGGTAGCGAGGAGCCGAGCCACTCACGAGGAGCAGGTCTGTCGCCCCAGCCCCAACTAAGACCTCAAGCCACGGATCAATTGCACTTAGTCGGTCAGTCACCACGAAATCTCCACGACTCCATCATTGCTTAAAACGCGAACGAGGGGCCGGCCTTAGCGGCCGGCCCCTCGTCACTACAGATGAAGCTGATCAGCCAAGACCCGGGGTCTGCTGGCATCCATCTTGGCCACCAGGAGTCGATGGCTCGAAGGGAATCGCGTTTGGCGTCTGGCCTGCGCCTGGGTAAACCACGACTGCAGCGGTGTTGTTGTCAACGCCGAGGTAGTAGTGGTCTGGGTTGTGTGGCCATGACTTCAAGTAGCCGTTGTTCGTTCCATTGTCGACGAGCTTGTCGCGAACATCGGTGTAGATGTAGTCGTTTGCCGTGCCGAGAACTTCGGTCTCGTTGAGTGGAGCAACAATGCCAGGGGCGTTTTGTGCGTTGTATGCGGCCAAAGCACTCTCAACCGACTTGGCATCGCTCTGACAAGCAGCGAGAGCGCTCTTGCCGGTGAGGCCAACGACGGAGATCACGACAACTGCGGCCAAGATACCGAGGACGACAATCACGATCAAGAGCTCAATGAGGGTAAAGCCCTCGTCGCCCTTCGCGATCTTGCGCTCTCGAGCGGCTCGAACAATGTTCTGCATGGGTTTCTTCCTCTCATCTGGACAACCGCCATCGGATGCCCTCAGAACTGCTGTTTCGACAATAGTTCAGAAGGTTTCTGAAAAGTCGTTCAACCTGAGGAATTCTCAGCGAGATTGCCAGCGATTGATCGTCATACCTGTTCCGCACGACCACCGATTTGCGAGCCCCGTACAGGCTTGAACTCCGCTCGCTGAGTAGTCATTAAAAGAAATCTGTGCCGACAAATATGCCAACTGCTTGGCATCAGCCGTCCCAACACAGTCAGCTAAGGCAGTTGGCGAGTAGGTGGCTTGACAGATGGACAACGTCAGCACGCGTGAAGCGGTGGTCCCCGGTTGAAACTGGATCTGACAGAACACCACCACCGCTGCCTTCATAGTTGGCGAGGCATTGAAATTCGGTGGCGTGCAGTCCCAGGCATTCGTCGTTGGGTCGACCGGGAGCGTCGAGAGCACCTGATAGGTGTAGCGCTGTTGCTCAATGGTGACTTGTGCTGCTGCATTGGCAGCGAACCGAAGGTCAGCTGCTTGTCGTGCATGAACATCGGACAAGATCGCCGTTTCGGTCCACGACAAAAGTGCCATGGCGACAATGCTGCCAGCAAGGAGAAACGCCATTGCCATAAGCAGGACGGCTCCGCGATCATCTCGGTTCGTTAGCGTCATCACTTCACGACAACCGTGACGGCAACACTTGGATTTGCCGCCGTTGTTGGAAAGCCATTCGCTGCAGAGATCGAGAATTTATAGGTGCCAGCTGGGGTCTTCGAAGAGATAATGAGATAACCCGTTGCATTCGATGACGTTGCCCCCGAGTCAAAAGCAATGCTTCCATCGAGTGAAGTCTGACAAGGCGCCGTGGGAACGGCTACTGAGCGATCGACTCGGGTGCAGGCAAGTACTGGTAGTGGTGCGCCAGTAAAAGTAATGGGAATGAGCGAGAACTTTCCGACGCCATAACTTGCGAGAGGCGTTGCTGAAATCGTTGGGGCAACGGGCGTTGGACCGTTGTAATCGAGGTTCTGCACTGAAAACGTGAGGTTTGACTTGGCTCCATTTGGACCAACGCCGGTGACCACCATCAACTGCGGCAGCGTCGATCCTTTTGCGCACGACGGAGAAAAGGTGCTCCCATTCCAGTAGTCAACTTCAGTCAATTCCACGATATAGGGCGCCTTGGTCGTGGAGTTGAGTTGGGCCAACTTTTGGTTAAAGGTCGTGAGATCCAGACTGGTCTTATAGGAGTTCGGTGTCGCACAGGACAGATACTTCGGAGGATTGCCAAACTCAACTTGAGCCACCACCGTCTCCGCGTAATTCGAAAGCACGCCCTGCAACGTCGATTGACCCTTGTGGATGCCGGCCGCCTCGAGCGAGGTGGAGAACGCACCAAAAATTGCCGCAGAGGAAATTGCCAACACCAAGATGGCAAAGAGCACTTCTATGAGCGTGTCACCCGCGTCGCGAGCAAACGTCGAGCGCGCTGCTTTTTTCAGCGACCGCGCTGACTTGGTCATCCCACGTTGAGTGTGCCGTTACCGAGCATCTTCAGCGAATCGAGAACCATAAATGAGCTGTTGAGCACGCCACCTTGTCCAATCACCGCTGTTTGATTTGGAATGTAGACGCCACCAAAATTGGTCGTGCGGCCAGGAGTGTGCGAACCAAGCAGGGCTTGGCCCGAGCTCGCAGTTGCACTGTCCCAGATTGCGATCCCACCAAAGTTTGAATTTCCAGTGAGGTTCACGCCGATGCCTTTGTTGCCCGACGTCTGCAAACTGAGCCCACCTGAAGCGACATAGAAGAGCATTCCGTCGGTGGCGTCACCTGAAGTCAGCGTCGCATGACCAAACACACTGAGTGCTGGATGCTGTGCTGCAATCTTTGTTGCGTCAAGTGGCTCGTCAGACTTTGGCCCACGGCTGCAGTTCGTTGACTGCTCATTGAAGTGCGTCCAAAAATCAGTGTCGTCTTTGGAGTGTTTCCAGTTCCAGGTCTTGACTGGGGCATTGCAGACACCAGCTGGGCCACTGAACTTCGCCGTGCCGCGCGCGAACGAAACCGTGGCATATCCACTCTCGATGAACCCTTGAGCAAAGTTGTAGTTGCCAGCACCAAAGTGAACCGATGCAGCTTTGTTTTTCTTGTTTCCGCCAATGACGACCGGAACATTAAAGGTGTAGTCACCTGGGAGGAAGGTGTAAGAACCCGAGTTCATTGCAGGAAGCGTCGAGTACACACCCGGGCTACACACGCCACTGACACATGAACCTGTTCCAGTTCCGTTCACCGTTGGTGCGACCAAATTGGTAAACGGATCTTCGAAGGTTCCCAGCTCTTGAATGGTGTTCAAATTCACGAGTGGCGTCGTTCCGCCAACGACGGTCTTTGACTTCTTGTGGGCTTTCCAGCCACGTCCACGGAAAACACCACCGCTGAAGGTGACCGCCGGCGAACACTCAGCGTTAATCGCCATGATGCCCGACCCGCCCCCAACAGTCAGTGTTGACCGATCGGCAAAATCAGCAACTGGGCAAAGTGTTGACATCAAGATGAGCGGTGTATCGACCGTTGCTGACGCCTGGGGGACTGCCGTGGTGGTGGTTGGCGTCGTAGTAGTCGTGGTCGTCGTTCCGCCAGCAGTTGTCGTTGTCGTCGGCGAAGTTGTTGTCGTCGTGGTCGGTGCAACTGTGGTCGTGGTCGTCGTCGATGTCGTTGTTGAGGTCGTTGTCTGTGGTGGCGTCCACGTCTGGGGAGTCGAAACGATACTGGCGGTCAAACTCACGGGGACAGAAATCTCGCCAATGCCGGTCGAGGGAATCCAGTCGGTGAATTTCGGGCACGTCACCGCAAGCGAGTTGCAAGAGAGATTTGCATCGAGTGGAGTCGCGCTCGTCGAAACCGTGGTCGTCGACACCGGCGTCGTCGTGTCAAAACCCATGCAGACAACCCGAAGCATCGACCAGGTGCCCTTGCCGTCAGTCGCATTGACGTAAGCCACGACGCTGCTGCCATCTTCGGACATGAGAGCGACCTGCTGGGTCACAGGAATGCCATTGATCGCGCTCGGGCCACAACTTGGCACTCGGCTTTGCGTCGCCGCGCTCGCAGTCTTTAAGTCAGTCGACAGTTGGGCGGAAGCGATCTGTGCCTTTGAGGCGCTGTCCATCATTGAGCCAACATTGCGCTCGGTGGCGAACATCGACAACAGCCCAACAGCAGTCCCACCGAGAACCAAGGGGGTAATGACGAGTACCACGAGGAGTTCAACCAGAGTGAGGCCGGCGTCGCTTTGGGCGCGACGAAAACGGGTAGCCGACATTGAACGACTGTTCAATGATTTGAAATCAAACAACTTTCGGCGCATGGAACCCCTTATTGCACCTGATTGTAGACCCCATACATGGCTGTTACTAGCGCGACGGCAACAAAACCCACAACGACGCCAACGACAATGATGACGGCTGGTTCAAAGAGTGACGTAAATCGCTTAATTTTCTGGTCAAGTTCACGTTTGTAATAGTCGGCTGCAGTTTCCATCTGGACGTTCAAGGTGCCGGTTTCTTCACCAACTCGGAACATTTGCTGAGCTGCAGTTGGAAAGAGCCCTGTGGCTGCCAGCGGACCGGCAATGCCTCGACCCTCCATCATCTCGTTGCGAATGGCTTCCATTCCTCTGCGATACACCGCGTTGTTCGCACATTCAGCTGCCACCGCCATCGCCTCTGGCAGTGAAACACCGCTGTCAATCATCGATGCCAGCACCCGACAGAGTCGCTCGACAATCGAGGCGCGAATCAGACCACCAAGCACCGGCATCTTGAGCAGCAATCCATCAATGAATGCCTGGCCCCGTGGTTGACGCTTTGCCAAGATCCCGCCGACGGCGGCAATCAAAACAACGGCCAAGATCAACCACCAAAATTGACCAAGAAATGCCGTCATCGACAGCAAAATTCTCGTTGGCAGCGGCAAGTTCGCTCCAAGTTGACTGAAGAACGACTCAAACTTCGGCAACACAAAAATGACGAGGACCAACACCACGACAACTGCCATGACCATGATGACGGCTGGATAGATGAGCGCACTGGTGAACTGCGACTTCGCATCGACGTCGCGTTGGATGTAGTCAGCCAATTGATTGAGGACAACGTCCAAGTTTCCCGTGAGCTCAGCCGACTGCAAAATGCCGACGTAGTAATTCGGAAACACATGAGGATGCTGGGCAACGGCCGCCGCGAAGGTTTGTCCGTCGTAGAGGGCGTCAATCATCTCAAGCAAGACTTTGCGCAACTGCTTGTCAGCCGTCTCTGAAGCAATGATGCCGAGGGCATCCATGATGGGGATGCCAGCTTTCACAAACACGCCAAGTTGGCGTGAAAAGTGCATGATCTCTTCAGCATCAACCTTTTTCGGTGTCAACTCATATTGCAGAATCGAGCGACGAGGCTTGACCTTGAGTGGCCGGAGTCCAATGGCTCGGAGCGACTCAATGACGTCTCGCTCGGTTTCGGCAGCGACCTTGCCGCCGACTCGATTGCCATCGCGGTCAAGCGCGTCGTAGGTGAACTTCGTCATTCTTAGAGAGCGTAGATACTGCGGATGACTTCTGCAGGGGTCGTCAAATCTCTCGAGATGAGCGCGATTGCTTCGTCTTGCATGGTGCGAATCCCTTGCTTCTTTGCCAAATCACGGAGTTCTTGTTCGGTAGCGAAACCAACAATGAGGCGCTTCATTTCCGGTGACATCGGAACGAGTTCATAGACGCCAACTCGACCCTTGTAGCCCGTGTGGCCACAGGTGTTGCATCCAGATCCTCGGAGAAATACCTTCTTCTCAGGTCCCCCACTTCTCGTATAGAAATCGAGCTCATCTTCAGTTGGCTCATAGGGCTCACTGCACGAGATGCAGGTTCGACGCACGAGGCGCTGCCCAACGAGACCAACGAGCGACGAAGCAATGAGAAAGGGCTCAATGCCCATATCAATGAAGCGAGTCAGTGCACCAATGGCATCAGTTGCATGGATGGAGGAAAGCACGAAGTGGCCAGTCAAGGTCGATTGCACGGCAATCCGGGCTGTCTCAACGTCACGAATCTCACCCACGAGGACGACGTCGGAGTCTTGGCGCAAAATCGACTTCAGTCCTGTGGCAAAGGTCAGTCCAGCTTGTTCGTTGGTCTGGATCTGGTTGATGGAAGGGAAGACATATTCAACCGGGTCTTCAATCGTCATCACGTTTCGAGCAACGTCACTGATTTCGTTGAGTGACGCATACAGCGTTGTGGTCTTACCTGAACCCGTTGGGCCAACACACAACACCATGCCAAATGGTGCTCGAATCATCTTCGAATAGGTCTTGTGTGTTGCTTCAGCCATGCCGAGATCAGAAATCGAAAGTAAGGACTTCGTTTTGTCGAGCAATCGAAGAACGCAACTCTCACCGAAAATCGTGGCAACCGTTGCCACTCGAACGTCAACAGAGCGTCCATCGAGCTGAATGGTGAACGTGCCGTCTTGGGGACGTCGACGCTCAACGATGTTCATCTCCGCCATGATTTTGATGCGGCTGACGAGACCAAGCCCCATCGCTGCTGGCAGCACGAGCACAACCTTCAACACCCCATCGACTCGGCTGCGTACTCGAACAACTTCGTCAGCCGGCTCAATGTGCACATCTGAGGCACCGTCTCGCATGGCTTGCGACAAGATGCGGTTGACCAGTCGAACAATGGGGGCATTGTCGGCGTCGACTTCTGCTGGAGTGACGGCATTTGTCCGCCGACGGGTTCCTTCGTCGGCTTCAAATTCTTCAACAAGCTCGTTAATGCCAAAAAGTGCGTGGTAGTTCTGGTCAATGGCCGCCACAATGTCCGACGGGCGAGCGACATACATCGTCACATGGCTTCCGCTTGCTTGAGTGAGCAAACTGTGGAGCTTTTCATTTGGCTCAGCCAGCGCCACGACATACTCGTCGGGCAAGATCCGAAGCGGGAAAATCCGATGTTCTCTGGCAATGGATTCAGGTAAAAGGTCAAGTGCTGCTGGGTCAAGTTCAGCCCGTGGGAGATCGCAGACTTCTAAGCCACTGAATGTTGCCGCGGCTTGCACCAGCGCACTTTCATCAGCAGCACCTGCAGCAACGAGTGCTTCAGTGACCAAGATCGATGTTTCGACGTGGAGCCCATAGGCAACGTCGAGTTGTTCGGGTGTGGCGAGACCTTCTGCGGCGAAGTAGTCCCACAGTGGCATTGCTGGGCGTTCGGGTAATTCCTTCTGCGGTTCTTCAACCAGTTTTTGACCTCGCCAATTGCGGCCAAGGTCCTTCATTTCAGCCACAGCGAGTGCCGGACTTGCACTTTTCGGTAGTCCGGTGCTGGCGTCAATTTCAACAACTGGGGCCTCTCGGCCCGCATTTGCGAGGAGGACTTGCCCTGGCGAGCTCACAACGGGCGAAAGCAGTGGCGCCTCGAGAACCCCATTAACTGCCGCATCTGTCAAACCAGTTGAAGAAGTCGGCTGTGGAGCGGTTCGTGGGCTCGGCTGCACGACAAAGGTTGGCCCCTTGGCTCTGCGCTGATACCAGCGCTTATTGCCCTGCGTCCCCGCCAGTGGCACCACGATTGGCATCGTGAAGTCACTTGACGACGCATCCGGGGCAAACACCACGTCAGTGTTTTGCTGTTGATTGCTTTGCTGTTGATTGCTTTGTTGTTGCGGCGAGCTTTCACCACTTGGCAGGCCAAGGAGTGCAGGTGATGACTCATTCAATGCCAAGACACCGAGGGGCTTCGTACCAAGATCCTCGGGCAAACGAGCCATCTCGCCAGTCGAAATGGCGACTTCTTGAGGAAGCGTCAGTGCCTCGCCGAGCACTTGAGGTGCTCCTACTGCTGGTTCTGGCTCAGTTGGCAGAGCAAGTGGAATTGGCTGAGGCCCATCGCCGAGTTCAACCGCGAGACCCTGAACGGAGTCGTCGCCAACATGGCCCGTGTGGTCCTCATGGACTTCAATGGGTGTCGCGAGCTCTTGAGCTGTGACCTTGGTGAGCACGACCTCATAGAGCCCTGGGCCAATACGGCGAGTCGAGGAAACGTCGTAGCCAGGTGCAAGTCCTTCAACCGTGACAGCAAGATCACGTTTGTGCTTTGACGATTTGCCTCGCCGCGGAGCATCGCTCGTCGTAACGGCAGAGACGATTTCAAAATCGCCTTTTTCGTCAATTGAGAGTTCAATCGGATGAGGAAAGACGCTGTTTTCACTCATCGTTGCTCCAACATTTCAGATCCACGCGCAAACGACATGGGTTGAGTGTCACTTCATCTCGGCATTGCGCTGCGTCGCTCATTGCGGTCCAATCGTGAGCTCTTGGCAAAAGCGTACAAGGGCGAAGCAAACCCCTCTTCAGCCATCTCACAGTTTGAGCATTACGACGCTTCGGCAAAGTCCGACCTAGAGTTGCGTGTCGAACAAGAGGAGAACCCATGTCGCTTACCGTCCTCATCACCGGAGCTGGATCAGGATTCGGGCGCGGTGCTGCCTTGGCACTTGCCGCCCGTGGCCACCGAGTCATTGCCACGACCGAAACCGAAGCCCAAGCCGAAGCGCTTCGCCAAGAGGCTCCAGCACTCGAGGTCGTGAAACTCGACATCACCACGAGTGATGTGGCAAAGGCCGCAGACTTCGACATCGACGTCCTCATCAACAACGCTGGAGCGGGCCAAACCGGACCCCTTGCTGACGTCCCCATGGACCGCGTCCGCCACCTGTTCGAGGTCAACGTGTTTGGCACTTTGGCCATGACCCAAGCGGTCTTGCCAAAAATGGTGGCTCGAGGCAAGGGGCGCATCATCATTGTGTCGTCCATTGCCGGCGTAGTCGCTGGCCCGGCCTTTGGCCCATATTCAATGACCAAGCATGCCCTTGAGGCACTGGGCAAGACCCTTCGAGCTGAAATTGCTGGCCAAGGGGTCGACGTCACGCTGCTCAACCCTGGTCCCTATGACACCGGGTTCAACGACCGCATGGCCGAGTCAATGTGGGAGTGGTTCGGCGAAGACAGCGTTGCTGCTGCATCGACACCACTGTTCCAGATGATGGGCCAATTCGTCACCGAGGGCCAACTCGACCCGACCGAAGTCGTCGACAAAATGGTCGAACTCGTCGAAGCAGACGTCACGCAAGAGAACAACTTCGTACCCCCGAACATCCTTGGTGGACTTCCCGCATCTGTTGACGAACTGGGCTAACGCTCGCCCCCGTAACCCGGTTGGCTGCGGGGAAGGAAATATCTAGGTCGGCTCGTTGTTCTTGCTCGCAAGGGCTGCAGCAATGGAAGGTTTCCAGTCCCGTCCTTCGGTCGTTTCTCCCGCAGCATGAAGCGCGAGGCGTTCTGCTTGCAAGGCCTTTGCCGCACTCCCGAGATTCTTTGGCAGCAGGCGAGCAATCTCGGTGCGGATCCACTGGGCGAACGCCGGGGCTGAGCCACTCGTTGAAACCGCAACAATGACGTCACCTTGGCGATGCAGTGCGGCGAAATAGGTATCTCCACGCTCAAGGTCATCGACCACATTGATGAGCGTCGCTCGCTCGTTCGCTTCGCGTTCAATGGCGTCGTTTGCGACCTTGTCCCCTGTTGCTGCCACACAGAAGAGAAATCCTTCCAAGTCCCCAGGTCGATACTCACGCACCAGAACTTCTTCCACGCCTTCAGGTGGAGAGGCGAGAAGTTCTTTTGTGATGACGGTGACAAGTGCACCTTCGCTGATGAGGCTCGCCGCCTTTCGCATCCCAATGAAGCCACCGCCAATAACCAGCACCTTGCGGCCAGTGAAATTCACGATGAGCGGAAGCATTACTGCACCTCAGCCAACGCACCGACGAGTTCTTGTGTGCGAAGTGCCGCCACCGCACCAATGACGATGACCGCCGGAGCTTCAACGCAGAGTTCCCCCAACTCCTCGAGCGTCGCTCGAACCACGCGTTGACGTGGCGTCCATGCATGCATGATGGCGGCAACAGGGGTTGTTTGAGCCAGGCCACCACGAAGGAGTTGGGTGGCAATTGCCCCTCGTCGCTCGACCCCCATGAGAAACACCAACGTGAGCCCCGAAGATGCGAGGCAGGTGAAATCAAGGTGGGCTTCATCAGCCGCCGTGCCGGTCAGCACGGCAATCCCACGCGAGAGTCTGCGATGGGTGACCGGGACGCCGGCTGCTGCTGGAGCAGCGAAAGCAGAACTCACCCCTGGGACGACTTCAACGGCAATCCCCGCTGCTTCCAAGACTTCGAGTTCTTCAAATCCCCGACCGAAAACGAACGGATCGCCACCTTTTAACCGCACCACGCAGCCAAGAGTGTGTCCGAAGTCAACAAGCAACTCATTGATGAGCGTTTGCGTACTCGACTGGCCAGCAATCTTTCCGACTTCAATGACCTCGGCTCGTGGGTTGATGAGTGCTCGCACAGAAGCGTCAACGAGTCGATCAATCACAACAACATCGGCCCGCTCAAGAAGCGCTGCCGCTCGAAGGGTGAGCAGATCAGCAGATCCCGGTCCAGCACCAACCAAATGGACGGTCATAAGAGTCCCGCTCGATGAAGAAAGTCACCAAAAGCTTCGCCGTCATTCGCCTGGGTCTTCCACTGCTCAAGCAGTGGGGTCAAGTGTTCGCCAACGTCTTCGAGTTTGACCTTTTCAGCCACAAGTGTGGCCAAACGATCACCACGAAGGCCGCCACCGAGAAAAAGGTCATAGCCAGTCTTGGTCCGACCAACAAGCCCAATTTCAGCAACTGCTGGTCGGGCACAACCATTTGGACAACCCGTCAAGCGCACCTGCAGCCGCTGGTCACCAATTCCGACACTTTTGAGTGTTGCTTCGAGACCGTCAACGAGTTCTGGAAGTCGACGCTCGGCTTCAGCGAGCGCTTGGCTGCAGGTGGGTAGGGCCACACAGGCCAGCGCATTGCGTTCAACAGGTCCAAGGTCGCCTTCCAACGTGATGCCGTTCTCGCGCAAGACTTCGGTTACTGCTTCTTTGTCGCCCGGCGAAATGCCCGCAACGATGAGATCTTGTTGAGCCGTCACGGCAAAGTGCAGGCCAAACCGCTTGGCCAAGGTGGCAAAGGCCGTGCGCTGCTGTGGGCCGCCAACGTGGTCACGAATTCGTCCAGCACCAATGCGGACACCAATCTGCCAGGTCTGGCCAAAACTCTTTGCCCATCCGAGGTGATCAGCTGCAGCAACTGGCGTCCACGGTGTGTCAACTGGCCGAAGCGGTGAACCAAGACGCTGTTCAACTTCCCTCGTGAACGCTTCAAGTCCAAGGTCGGCAACGAGATACTTCATTCGCGCTCGGCGACGATCGGTGCGGCCACCCAAGTCGTGGAACGTCTGCAAAATCGCGGCAATCACCTCATCGAGTTCATCGTCGGTGGCGAACGTGATTGGATCGGCAAGTCGAGCAAAGGTGTCTTCGTTGGCATACGAACGCCCGAGTCCCCCGCCGGCAAGCACGATGAATCCCGACCCAAGCTCGGGGTGCTCCGTTGGGATGAGACCCACATCTTGGGCATAGACATCAATGCAGTTGTCGTGTGGGTGGGCAACGCCAATTTTGAACTTCCGGGGCAGATAATTCTCGCCGTAGTAGGGCTTTTCCACTTCGACTACACGCTGAACTGCTGGTTCGCCATTGACGAACAGCTCCCAGTACGCCTCGGTTGTTGGGCGAAACGCCACAGCCAAGTGGTCAACCATCTTTGCCAAGCGACCACCTGGGTCTGAGAGCGTCAAGTCTGGACACGCAACCACATTTCGCACCACATCACCGCAGGCGGCGAATGAGGTCATCAAGTTGCGATCCAAACTTTTCACAAGTGGCTGAAGTCCATGTTTGTAGACCCCATGGAACTGCACCGCTTGGCGAGTCGTCAAGCGAATACTGCCATCGGCCACTTCATCGGCCAAGGTGTCAAGCGCTAACCACTGCTCGGAGGTAAGGCGTCCACCAGGGATTGCGACGCGGAGCATAAAGATAAATTCGAGTGGCTTCTTGGCTTGGGTGCGCTCGCGACGAAGGTCTCGATGGTCTTGGGTGTAGATGCCGTGAAACTTGAGCAAGTGCTCTGCATCGTGACTGACCGACGGATTTGCATCGACAAGTTCAGCCGCAATCGAGCCACGCAAGTGCTCACTGTCTCGCTTGACGGCCTCTACTGCTGTCTCGGTGACGACAATTTCGTCCACAATGGCTCCCAAACTTCCGTTGGATGCCATTCTTGACAAATCTGACCAACTTTGTCAAGAATAAGAATTCTTTTTTACGAAGTGGCCAAACGGGTTGCTGTTACGCCACCACCCCTGATGCGAGATAGGCGTCAATTTCTTCGTTACTCAACCCGAGTTCTCGAGCCAAAATTTCACGGGTGTGCTCACCAAGCCATGGCACTCTCGACTCTGGACCCTCAGGCACTCCTTGGAGTTTGATGGGGTTGCCCGGGGTCAACACTTGTTCTTCGACCCCATCGGTTCGGTCCATGGCGACGAGCATGTGTCGGTCAGCTAGGTGTGGATCAGCCATCACTTCATCAGCGGAAAAGCACGGTCCAGCAATGAGGCCAGCCTTGGTCAGCTCTTCACAGCACTGCAGCTTGGTCTTTGCTTGAGCCCAGAATTCGACCGCTGGTCGAATTTCAGGCTCGAGTAATTCGGTCCACGCCGCCCGGTTAGCGAAACGCTCATCGTCTTTCCACTCGGGTTTGCCAATGAGCTGGCAGAGTCCTGCGAACTGGTGCTCGCGGATGACCTGCAAGATGAAGTAGCCATCTTGGGCTTGGAAGCCATGCATGATGCCAACAGCACCAAGGCCGCCTCTGACCCCGAGGCTGGCGAAGTTGACCACGATGTCAGTCATGGCCACGAGCACGTCAAACATCGCCACATCGACTCGTTGCGGCTTTCCCGTCGCATCACGAAGTCGCAGCGCAGACAAGATGCCAATGGTTGAGAACAACGCAGTTGAGATGTCACCAAGTGCTCCCATGGGCGACACCGTTGGAGGCTGACCTGGTTCACGCTTTAACTCATAGATGCCACTCATGGCCTCAACAACAGCAGCCAGCGCTGGCCACTCGCCATAGGGCGATGCTGGTCCGCCTTCTAACGCATGGCCGAAGCCCGAAAGCGAGCAGTAGATGAGCTGAGCGTTGGCGGCAACAAGGTCGTCGTAGCCAAGGCCGAGTCGCTCAATGGCACCGGCTCGGAAGTTCTCGCAAACAACATCGAACTTCGGGGCGAGTTTCAGGACAAGTTCGCGCCCCTCTTTTGACTTCAAATCAATGGCAATGGACTGCTTCGACAAGTTGTTGCGCAGAAACGTCGCTCCAACAGAGCGACCCATTGGATCTTTCATTGCCGGCAGTGAACTGCGACCAAGATCGCCCGTTCCCGGGGATTCAATCTTCACCACCTCTGCACCAAGGCGAGCGAGGAGTTGCGTTGCATAGGGCAACGCTTGCATTTGCTCTAACGCCAAGATTCTGATGCCATCAAGTGGCTTTTGCCCCGGCGCGCCGGCGATCTCGCCGACGTTGAAGTAGGTCACTTCGAAAGCGACAGGCCGTACAGGTCAATGGCGTTGCCCCGGATGACCTTGTTGACCTGTGACTGCGTCAAGCCTTGAACCAACTCAAGGGCAAGCGCCTTCGTGTCTGGCCAGGTCGAGTCGGTGTGTGGGTAGTCAGTCTCAAAGGTGATGCGGTCTTCACCAATCACGTCAATGGAGGCAAGTCCATGGAAGTCCTTGAAGAAGCATCCCCACACTTGACGAGCGAAATACGTCGATGGTGGCTCTGGGATGAGGTCTTTGACACCACCCCAAGCACGGTGGTCAACCCACACGGCATCGGCTCGCTCCAAAATGTAGGGGAGCCATCCAATTTGCCCTTCTGAGTAGGCAAGACGCAACTTTGGATACCGCACCAAAATCCCAGAGAACAAGAAGTCGGCCAGCGAGCTCATGGCATTGCCAAACGACAAGGTGGCAGCAACTGCTGAGGGTGCGTCAACTGAGGTTGCTGGCATCTTCGACGAAGAGCCAATGTGCATATTGATGACCGTTCCCGTCTCTTCGCATGCTTGGAAGAATGGGTCCCAAAATCCGGTGTGGATTGACGGGAGACCAAGGTGCGCAGGGATTTCCGAGAAACACACCGCACGCACACCACGAGCAGCGTTTCGGCGGACTTCTTCAGCAGCCAGGTTCGCATCCCACAAGGGCACAATGATGAGTGGGATCAAGCGACCATTTGAGTCACCACACCACTCTTCAACCATCCAGTCGTTATAGGCCTTGACACAAGCAAGGCCAAGATCGCGATCTTTTGCCTCAGTAAAGGTCTGACCACAAAAGCGAGGGAACGTCGGAAAGCACAGTGAGGCTTCCACCCAGTTGACATCCATGTCTTCAAGGCGGGCCTTTGGGTCATAGCAACCAGGGCGCATCTCGTCGTAGGTGATTGGTGACATGGACATGTCGTCACGGTCAAAGCCAACAGCGGCAACGTGTCGCTTGTTGATGTAGACGAGGTCTTCAAACACCCAGCAGTCAGCCTTTGGGCCACTTTCATCAAAGCTCTGCTCGTAGACGCCACCGCCAATGTGCTTCATGGAGCCAATGCCACGACGCTCAGAGCGAGGGCCGGCTGCCTTGTACTTCTCCGGCAACCAGGTCTGCCACAGATGTGCTGGTTCAACGACGTGGTCGTCGACCGAGACAATCTTTGGGATCTCAAGCTCTACGGATGCATCGGCCATGGCGCCACCTCTTTTGTCGATGGTTGCACCCTACCGCCCAACCCCCGCTCAGAGCCAAGTCGAAGTTCGTCAGCGCAGCGGTGCTCAGCGTGAATCCACAAGCTTTTGGTCGAGATTCAGTCCTTTTTCTCTTGCGCGGCCTTGACTGCTCTCGCCACTGATGCGCTGAGGCTCAAGGTGACCAAGAGTGGCAGCACCACAATCGATAACGCATTGAGATGGGCAGCAACACTCAAAATTGCCGTGACAACAAGGGTAATCACTGTCGCAAGAAAGAGCTCTGGGGTGTCGCCAACGAGGAAGTCCCACCAGAACCGACCAAACCCAACAATGAGGCGAACAAGAAGTGGCCGCTTTTTCGTCATTGCGCCACGACCAGATTGCTGGCAACTTTGCGGGTCACCCTTATGAGCCCGAAGGTGATGAGGCTATACAGCGCCACCAGCACGAGCAACATCACGTCACTTGAACCCCCGGGCCACCTGACGTGCAGACCCTCGCCGGCCCAGAAGGTGCCGTATGCAGTGGTCAAGACGCCAACGGTCATCTTCATGGCGTTCTCTGGAACAGAAGAGAGTTGCTTGGCCACCACGACGCCAACAACGACAACAATGACGAGTGCAGCGGCCGCCGTTGCCGATGCGAGACCCAACATGTGTGCCGAAGTACCCAAGGTCACCACGGTGATCACGACTTCAAGCCCTTCTAAGAAGACCCCTTTGAATGCCATGACAAACGCGAAGCGGTCGCGACCTTCACGGGCGTTCGTGGCACGAAGCTCCGAGACTGCCGCGGCATAGGCGGCGTCTTCATCGTGCAGGGCTTTCAGTCCAGTTGCTCGCAAGATGGCTTTTCTCAGCCACTGCATGCCAAAGACGAGCAGTACTGATCCAATGATGAGTCGCAACGTTTCGATTGGCACCTTGACAAGCGACGGACCAAAAATCACCACGAGGAGTGCGAGCAGCACAAGTGCCACACCAGCTCCTTCGAGAGCCGAGCGCCAACCACTCGTCTTTCCTACCGCCAACACAATGGTGAGTGCCTCAACCATCTCAACTGCGCACGCAAGGAACACGGCGCCAACGAGCACAGCAATACCACTCGCACCCACGTGGCGATCCTTTCTCGTTCGATTGCCCTTTGACCTTAACCTCGACCTTCTGCAAGTCGGAAGTGATCTCGCACAGTACGGTTCGACATGGAGGTGTCCATGCAAAAGCTGTCTGGTGCAGTACAACTTGGAATCGGACTGGTGCTCGGCCTCGTGCTCGGCCTCGTCATTGTGGGGTCAGTCAACTTGACGAAGACCGCAACAACAACCGTCACCACGACCACGACCACACGAACGGTCACCGTCAGTGAGCCGGTGTACGAGTTTTTCGCAGGCGCAACTTCGGTTCAGTGCGAGATCGTCACGAATTTGGCCCAACAAGGCCCCGTGCCGTTGAACCAGATCACCTGTTTTACTCGTGAACCGGCAAGACGTGTTGCCCTTGATGACGTTGGCAAGATCAACAAGTGCGAAGGCGTGACGTGTTTAGCGAATCCTGGACTCAACACGCCCTCGTTGACCGTTGGCACGAAAATTATTTCTGGAAGTCACCACTGCGAAGTCGTGGTCAATGGCGCGCGGTGCGGCAACGAGAGCTCAGTCACCTTCACCATGACCGCGAACGGTGTCACCACTTCTGGCCAAGACCCAGTCTTGTTGCAGCCGACACAGGCTGTCTATGAGTTCTTTGGGCCAGCGACGAGCGGTGTTGAGTGCGAGATGACCACCACGTCAATGCTGTGCATCACCAAGTCGCCACCTCGTCGAGCGGTGCTCAGTTCAACCGGGAAACTCACCACCTGTGACGGCACTGCCTGTCTCTCAGACCCAGGTCTTGGCACGCCGACGCTGCTTGGTGGCACCGTCGTCAGCAATGGCAACTTCACCTGCACGACCAATGCTCGCGTCACGAGTTGCCGGGCAAAAGACTTTGGTGGCTTCGAAATCTCGACGGCGGGAATTTCACCCGCCGCCTGACCTACTTGGTCATGAGGTCGGGAGCCGTCTCCATGCCCTTGTTCCAAACAGAACGAGCAATGATCTTCGTATAGTCAGCACGATGCGCGTACTTCTTCGCGATCTCACGGCTCTCTTCCAACAAGCCTTCGTCCAGCGTGGTTGGGTTGAGACCAAGCGCAACGAACTGGTCGCGAGTGACGTTCAGATCATTTTCTGCTGCTTCTTTGCGTGGGTTTGGCAGGTTGGCCACTTCAACGCCAGTGAGGCGTGAGATGAGCTCAGCCAACTCCGAGACACGGTAGGTCTCGGTGACTTGGTTGAAGACCTTGACTTGCTCACCACGCGACGGTGGGTTGTCAATGGCGATCTCAATACAGCGCACCGTGTCTTTGATGTGAATGAACGCACGGGTCTGGCCGCCGGTCCCGTGAACGGTCAGCGGGTGGCCAATGGCAGCTTGCATCAAGAAGCGGTTGAGGACGGTTCCGTAGTCACCGTCATAGTCAAAGCGGTTGATCAAGCGCTCATCAAGAGCGGTTTGCGGTGTCTGAGTTCCCCAGACAATGCCCTGGTGAAGGTCAGTAATGCGCAGACCATCGTTCTTGGCATAAAAAGCAAAGAGCAACTGGTCGAGCGTCTTGGTCATGTGGTACACCGAGCCTGGGTTCGCTGGGTGAAGGATCTCACGGTCAATGTCGCCGTCTGGGGTTGGAACCTTGACGGTCAAGTAGCCCTCAGGAATTGGTGCAGAACCCGACCAGCCGTAGCCATAGACGCCCATGGTGCCGAGGTGAACAACTTGGATGTCAAGACCGGTCTCGACAATGGCACACAGCAGGTTGTGCGTACCCGAGACATTGTTGTCAACGGTGTAGCGCTTGGCCTTGGCTGAACGCATGGAATACGGAGCGGCGCGCTGTTCGGCGAAGTGGACAACCGCATCGGGGCGTGACTCAAGCAGCACCGTGACCAAACGGTCATACTCTTGCGCCAAGTCGAGGTGGAGGAAGGAGAGTTTCTTGCCGGTCAGTTCTTGCCAGACCGAAACTCGCTCGCCAATGGGGCGAATAGGGGTCAACGATTCGACTTCCAAGTCAACGTCGATATAGCGACGCGACAGGTTGTCAATGATGGTCACGTCGTGACCAATGTCGGACAAATGCAGGGCGGTGGGCCAGCCACAGAATCCATCTCCGCCGAGAACAAGTACCTTCACCGAGTGCTCCTCATTGGGTCCGTCGACCCGATCAGCCCCGTCCATTGACGGGGCTCTGACGGGTCAAACCCTAGCAGTTGGACCCTATGAACCTCAGGCTCTTCCTCAAGTTCTCGCAGTTCAGGGCACCAAGTTGCCTCGACCAACTCGGAGCCAATCTCGCCAAAAGCTTCGATGTAGCACCCCTCAGGCATATTGCTCTGCCCCAAATTGGGGCAAAGACCTGAGAGGATGATGCCGTGCACGATGACGACTACCCCGTAGAGCTGTGGCACCGCACCTTATGCAAGGTGACCGACTGGCTCTATCTCTGTGGTGATTTACCGAGCGAGCCCGACTTGGCTGTCGTGCAGCTTGAGCAGTGGCGCGAGGAAGGCATCACGGCAATTGTCGACGTTCGCCAAGAGTGGAGCGATGAGCGCTTGGTGGCGAAGTACGCGCCAGAAATTGCCTACTTTCATCTTGGAACGCACGACAACGGTGGAGCACAGACGCCCGAGTGGTTCAGTGAAGGCTTGACCGCACTCCACCAAGCGCTGCAAGACCGAGAAGCCAAAATCGTGGTGCACTGCCATATGGGCGTCAACCGAGGTCCGTCAATGGGCTTTGCCTATTTGCTCGACCAAGGATGGCAGCCAGTTGATGCCTTAACAGCAATTCGATTGGCACGCCCCATTGCTGCTGTTGCCTATGCCAGCGATGCACTGCAGGCGCATCACGACCGCAGATCCGTCGGCGAAGCCGCTGCGTTTGCACAGCGTCAAGCCATCAGTCAGTGGATGGAGTCAAATGACATTGACGTCCGCACCGTGATTCGCCGTATCCGCCAGGCCACGTAAGCGAGCTACCAGGTGAGGCCGAGCACACTGCGCATGGTTGCTTCAAAACTCTGATCATCAAGTTGTGCACGCAGGGGAAGAATCATGTTGGCATCAGGTCCAACTGGCACTCGAAGCGGCGTGGTTGGGTCAGAAATTGCTGCAGCAATCGCTTCGGCAACCGACGACGCCGGTGGGCGACCTCCGTCACCGGTGACTTTGCCGTCTGCTCCGTCCCACTGGGCAACGAGCTCGTCGTAGACCGGGTCGAACTCAAAGGCAGCAATCTGCTTCATGCCTGGCGCGGTATAGCCCGGCTCAATGAGCACGACCCGAAGACCAAAGTGGGAGATTTCATAGTGGAGTGTCTCGGTGAATGCTTCGAGGGCGAACTTCGACGCGGCATACGCGCCATCAAGTGGCGTGGCAACTCGCCCTTGAATCGAGCTCACATTCACCACCACCCCAGAACCACGAGTGCGCCAAGCCGGCAACACTTGTTGCAGAATCCGAAGGGGACCAAAGGTGTTGGTCTCAAACATGGCCCGCACATGATCAAGCGGCACGTTTTCGAGCGGTCCGTGGCCCGGAAGTGCTGCGTTGTTGACAATGGCGTCGAGTGAACCAGCAGCCTCAAGACACTCGACAATGGACTGCTCACTTGTCACATCAAGCGACAACTTCTGCGCAACGTCGAGTCCATCGAGGAGTTCTACATTTCGAGCAGTAGCGACCACTTCATGGCCGAGGCTCGTCAAGTGTTCTGCGGTGGCTCGGCCAATGGCTCGACCGGCTCCGGTAATGAGAATGCGCATAGACAAAACCTAGAGGCTCCGCCTCGGCCTCACCGTCACCGTCACCGTCACCGATTCCAACGCAGTTCATCAATCTGCGCGTCGATGACCGCGTGATCTTGCTCATCGGCAATGAGCGAGAGCAACCGCTCGGCCTCGGCCAGCCACTGTGCAGCCAGAGCCACGTCACCAGCACAACGCGCTGCTCGTGCCATGCCTTCGGCAAGGGATGCTTGGAGCCAGTCAGCAATGTCGTCACCAGCGCCATCAAGGGCACTTTGTGCCATCTCGACCGACAGTTGAGCAAAGCCTGGGCTCTTCTTCGAGAGTGCGGCCGCCACTCGACTCACCATCCAGTCAGCAATGACCACTTCACGAGTGCCCCCCGCCACCATCCAGCGATGACGTGAGGTCCATGCTTCGGCCAACAGTTCGGCATCTTCTTCGGCTGTTCTCCTCGACACATCGAGCAGTTCAAAGCTCCGGTTATACGCCGCAATGGCTTGTTGTCTTGCGGTTGCTTGATCCATCAGTTCTTCTTTCTGTGCACAGCTCAGGGTTCCTCGTTACTGTTGGCTCATGGCTCCTCAACCAACATTGGCAAAACTCAAGCGACTCAACACCGGCGCTGCACTCTTGCATCTCGCCCAAGGTGTCGCCATCATTGTCCTCGCCAACGGATTCTCACTGCCGGTTGTCGCACGGTATATGGCCGGCCCTCCAGGTTCAACCGCTCCACGACAGATCCACACCTTGTTCAATTTGTCGATCGCCGCAGCTGTTGCCGCATTCTTTTTTTGTTCGGCGCTCGCCCACTTCCTCGTGGCATTTCCGTTGAGGGAAAAGTACGAAGGACACTTAAGCCAAAGTCGCGATCCGTATCGCTGGGTTGAGTACTCGGTCTCGTCATCAATCATGGTGGTCAACATCGCCCTCATCACCGGCATTGACGATGTCGCCGCGCTCATTGCGCTTATTGGCGTGAACGCCTCAATGATTGGCTTTGGCTGGATCCAAGAACGCTACGAAGCCCCAGGCAAAGGCCTCATGCCGTTTTGGCTTGGTTGTGGGGCCGGCATAGCCCCATGGCTTGCCATTGGCGTTTACCTGATTGCCCCAGGCGCCAGCCAACACGCGCCAGGGTTCGTCTACGGCATCTTTTTTTCGCTGTTCATCTTCTTTAACTGCTTTGCCCTCGTGCAGTATCTGCAGTATCGCCAGATTGGCAAGTTCAAGGACTACCTCGTTGGCGAGCGCACCTACCTCGTGCTCTCGCTCGTGGCGAAGTCGCTGTTGGCCTGGCAGGTCTTTGCTTCAACGCTCGCCCCGGCGAACTAGCGCCAAGGCGAGCATCGCCGCGTGAGCTAGTTGGAGATGAGTGCTTCGAGGCTCTTGGCCAGCGACTCGTGTTCACGGGCAGCAAGGGCGACGTGGAGATCCATCAAGTCCATGAACTGCTCAATTTGACGCTGGCCAGCTGGGACAGGATTTGCCTCATGGAAGGCACGAATCTCTTTTGCTAAAGCCGGGCTGCTCACAAGCGTTGACATTCCGCCAACGAGTGCTGGGTGAGCACTGTTCGGAAATCGGTCAAGGCAATCAGCAAAGCGAGCAGTCACCTGGCGCCACACTGCTTCACCAGCTAAACGGTTGCGCATGAGTGAGCCCAGCAAATACGGAGCATCTTGGGTCCGCACTTCGCTGAATGCCCGCTCAACAGCAGCGAGCACCACTGCTGTTGATCCAGACAATGCCGGAGCAAACAGGTAACGCTGCTCGTCTTGTGGAGTGACTGCTGCCTTGCGGCGCTCCTCACAAACTTCATCGTCGCCTTCGCGGCCTTGCGCCATGGTGACCAGCACAATTGCATCGGCCAAGGTGCCTGAAACCTCACCACGGTCAAACTTTTCCGCTAGGGCTTCTGCCACGTCTTCGTCTTGGCCCAAGGTGCCAAGAAGTTCAAGCACGATTGCTCGAACCGTTGCTGCTTGAACCGATTCACCCGGCGCTGGTTCCATCGTGAGGCGCAAGAGTG